>NZ_DBDF01000161.1:0-159 GCF_002293435.1 Bacteroides sp. UBA939
CTTATGAATAATGCAGGTTAGCATGTCTTCGCAAAATAGTAACGCAAACAGCATAGCAAATACAAATACAAAAAGTTTCTGATTGTATCTTTTTCGAATATTTTTTTAAACATATTCTTTCAAAGTATTAACCTGCATTATTAATGCGAATCAGTAGTT
>NZ_DBDF01000161.1:164-19322 GCF_002293435.1 Bacteroides sp. UBA939
CGTACCCGCTCCGTATAAAGGTACCCTTATACGGAGCGGGTACGGAGTTGGTACGGACTTGATACGGAGCAGACCATGTGTGATACAGCCTGCATTATTCACAGTGCAGGAGTTAGATACCCCCTTTAACTCCTACAAATATGAATTCAGAACAATATTATGAAGCCATACGTTATAAAAGGAAAACCATCTATGAATCTTAGTCAACTTTTTCGCAATATCTTACCTTATGTCAAGCCCTACAAATGGCTGGTGATTCTGGCATTGGTACTGACGTTTATCGGAGCTTTGACGGCACAGGTCAATGCGTACGTACTGCAATACACAGTCAACAGTATTACCTCACTCCTGGAACAACACAAACCGTTACAGGAAGGTATGCATATTGTGGCTATTATTTCCATCATCTTAATGGCAAAAGAAATCGTTAACATTTTCATCTCTTTCGGACAGAAATTCTTCGGTGAGAAAATCAGGATTATGATTTCGCAAGACCTTGCCCAGCAGATTATAGAGAAAATTCTGACCTACCGCATGGCTTTTTTCACTGCCGACGAAAGCGGTTCGGGTAAACTGCAAACCCGTATCGACCAAGGCGTTTCGAGTTTGACACGTACGGTACAAAGTTTTTTCATAGATATCTTCCCGCTTTTTACTTCAGCCATTGTGGCATTGATTGGTATGTTCCACGCCAATTTTTATGTGGGGCTTGTGGGTTTGTGCATCGTGCCTATTTATTTCTATATCAGCCAGAGACAGGCGCAGAAGCTCAAAGGTTGGCGGCGCAACATCCGTACTTACCGGGAAAACAAGTCAGGTGGGATTATCAATATTCTGGACTCAATAAACGTCATAAAATCGTTTAACCGCGAAAATATCGAAGCAAAAAAGCAACTTGACCTGCAAACCGCCCTTACCGATACACAGATGCGTACGCGTTCGACAAATTTCAAGTTTGACGGACTGAAAACCTTTACCGAGCAGTTTGGCGTAGTGATTATCATCATATTAACCGCCTACCTTGTGCTGACCGGACAAATGCAAATAGGCGCAATAATGCTTCACATCATGCTTTTTAATAATGTCACCGCTCCTATCAGGCAATTACACCGCATTTATGATGATATCAACGACGCACTGATTTATGCCGAAGGTTTCTTCGATGTTATGAATTCCGACCATGAGAAAGAACAATCAGGTGAATACCGTCCTGCAAAAATCCGTGGCGAGTTTGAACTGCGGGATATTGATTTTACTTATCCAACAGGCACGCAGGCATTGTTCAATGTGAATATGAAGATTGAGCCGAACAAGATTACAGCGCTTGTCGGGCTGTCGGGTGCAGGCAAAAGTACGGTAATCAATCTTTTGGATAAGTTTTACGAAGCGCAACGAGGAGAGATTCTGCTTGATGGCATACCGCTTATTGATTACGATACAAGATATTTGCGTGAAAATATCGGTCTGGTGTTGCAGAAGAATCACATATTCAGCGGCACAATTGCCGAGAACATCCTGTATGGTAATGTAAACGCCACCCGCGAACAAATGGAAGATGCAGCCCGGAAAGCGTATATTCACGAGCAAGTCATTGCATTGCCCAATGGTTACGAGAGTTCGGCATTGGCTCTGTCAGGCGGACAACAACAGCGCATCGCCATTGCACGGATGTTCCTCAAGAATCCGCCTATCATCTTCTTAGATGAACCTACAGCCAGTTTAGACGCCGTGGCTACGGAACAAATCAAGAATTCGCTCGACGCTATCAAAAAAGACCGTACCGTTATCATTATTTCGCATAGCATTTCACAAATAATAGATTCCGACCAGATATATGTAATGAAAATGGGGCATGTGGTAGAATCGGGTACGCACGAAGAATTATATCACATGGAAGGTACGTACAAGGATATATTCGACGCTATGGCACGAAGCCTCAATATTGATAAAATATCGAAGACTATAGAGGAGGATTAAAATAAATACTTGCTATACACTGAGCATAGAGTTACGAATTCTTTCCACGTCGCTCATAATAAAGAAAGAGATAAAAAACAAATTATACCGATAAATAATTAAAAAAACACAGGATAGCTAAAATTTATCTTTATCTTTGTGACATAAATAATTGGATTGAATTAATTGCAGGCATTAAAGCTTGTATAATATACTACAAATTAAGAATGGCAATAAAAAAGGTAACATCAAGTAAAAGAGACAGAGAAAAAGCAAAACAGAGTAAGCGAGAAGAAAAACAAAAAAGGAAAGAAGAACGCTTAAGCAGTGGTAGCCGTAGTTTCGAAGAAATGCTGGCCTATGTAGATGAAAACGGAGTTCTTCATTCTACCCCTGAGGGGATAAAGCCTAAAGAAGAAATAGATGCTTCTGAAATAGAAATATCTGTTCCGAAAAAAGGCGAAGCAGAAGAAACAGTACCTCTAAACGGACGGATTGATCATTTTAACACCTCAAGAGGCTATGGATTCATAAAAGATGCAGAAAGTGGCGAAAAGTATTTCTTTCATGTATCTTCCGCTCCTGAAGGCATAACAGAAGGAGACAAAGTAACATTTGAAATTGAACGTGGTGCACGGGGTATGAACGCCGTGCGGATCTCAATCATTAATAAATAACTATTTTAACTTACAAAAGAAATGAACATTTATGTTGCAAATTTAAGCTGGGGCACAAATAGCGACAGCTTACAGGATTTATTTTCACAATTTGGCGAAGTAACTTCCGCCTACATTATTAACGACAGAGAATCGGGACGTTCACGCGGTTTCGGCTTTGTAGAAATGCCGAATGATGAAGAAGGTCAGAAGGCTATTGACACCCTTAACGAAACTGAATTTGAAGGCAAGAACATTGCAGTAAGTGTAGCACGCCCAAGAGCTGAAAAACCTTCGGGTGGTGGCAGCCGTGGAGGTAATCGCGGTGGTGGTGGCTATGGTGGCGGCAATCGCGGTGGCAACCGTGGAGGTGGCTACAATGGTGGAGGCAATCGTGGCGGTGGCTACGGTGGCGGCGGTGGCAGATATTAATTTCGCTACTTAATAAGATAAAAGAGAAGGGTGTGTTGAAAGCCCTGATTTTATAAAAACACCCCTGTTGTAATACTACGACAGGGGTGTTTTATTATCTTTTCGGCTTACGACACATTTCGTTATATGTCACGCACGCTATCGGGGTGATACTTTATTGGTGTTGTTCCCTCAACAAGTCATTCACCGTCTTAACCGGATTGAATGTAGTCAGAGGAACTTCAACGAATACCGTATTCCAATCACTCATTGCACCATTCCACAAACCGGGAAGTTCAAGAGCTTTAAGCTCCCTGCCATTCTTCGATTTATAAGAAATAAAGCCGGTAGCTTTATCTACGTAGTTTACAAGATTGAACTTATGTCCCTTATAGTCACGTACGGCACAAACCAAATCAACCGGATTGAAGTGCGTGCCCTTTTCAAACATTTCTTTCTTTTCCGGATCATCCATATCAATCTGTGAACTCTCTAAAATTTGCAGAGAAATTGTTCCGTCACTATTATACGCAAGGAACGGACCTCCACCCGGCTCTCCCACATTCTTCACCATACCGCAAACACGCATCGGACGGTTCAGTTTCTTCTTCAAGTAAAGAACGAGTTCAGCATCTTCCAGGTTCTTGGTTTCCGGATTCTTACAGAAGAGTTTCTTTTGCAAGAACTGTAGTATTTCAATCACTTGCTCATGGGTATATTGACCGCTATCCAAAATCCTCAGGTATGCAAACGCCTGCTGCTGCAAGGCTATGAGTACACCTGCAATGAGTTTCTTATATAGTATGGTATCCCCTTTCAGCTTATCAGGTACTACATTATCTATGTTCTTAATGAAAATTACGTCTGCATCCAAGTCATTCAGATTCTCAATAAGCGCGCCATGACCACCCGGGCGGAACAACAACTTGCCGTTATCACGGAAAGGGTGATTCTCCATATCAGCAGCAACAGTATCCGTGCAGGGTTTCTGCTCTGAGAAAGTAACATTATAATCTACATTGTATTTTCTTGCATAGGCAGCAGCTTTAGCGGCTACCAACGCTTCGAATAAACAACGATGCTCTGAAGAAACGGTAAAATGCACATTCACTTTTCCACTCCTATTGGTAGCGTAAAGCGCACCTTCTACAAGATGTTCTTCCAATGGCGTACGGCTACCTTCTTCGTATTTATGGAACTTCAGCAAACCTTTGGGCAATGCGCCATAATTCAGTCCGGCATCTTCAAGAAGGGCTGTCACTATGGCTTTGTAATTTCCTCCGGACATCAACGCAGGAATGTCTTGCTCCGTCATTTGCCGGCAGGTAGCATTCAAATCGTCATAGAACGCAAAATTCTCTATTTGTTCAAAGAATACCTTTTCAAATTTAGTTTCGGGAGCATCATAATCAGCCTCGAGAAACTCAAATAGATTCTTAAACATACGGCTTGCCGCCCCCGACGCCGGTACAAACTTCACCACAACCTTGTCTGCCTGTGTATATATATCCCATACATCAAGATAGTGTTTCTGCTCGTCTGCATCAGGTATCAGAATACCTTTTTCAACAGAAGCGGCAGCAGCCAACTTCAAATACGGAAAACCTTTCTCAAAACAGGCTAACTGTTCGGCAATCTGTTGTTCAGAAATTCCTTTCCGTGTAAGCAACTCTTTGTCCTGCGATGTTATCATACTATCTATAATTTAATTAATTGATGCCCAAAATTACAAAAAAACAGCAACCTTTATCAAGAAAAGGAAGAAAAAATATACCTTTACACCACAAAAATGGACAATTATGGAAAGAGATGAATTTTTCACTACCGAAGAGAAGGAGCTACTCTTCTCGCTCTACCGAAAATTATTACAGCTGACCGGCGAAACTTTACGGAAAGGCGATTGTAAGAAGCTAAAAACACATCTTGTCAACTCTATACAAAACAACCACGTACAGCGAGATACGTTCGGACTGAATCCGCTGATCAAAGATATGCAGACCGCCGTTATCGTTACCGAAGAAATAGGAATGAAACGTGCATCTATCATCGGTATTATGCTGCATGAAAGCGTGAGGAACGGAGCATGTACCACCGAAGAAGTACAATATTCTTTCGGTGAAGACGTAGCAGGGATTATCCGGGGATTAATACGTGTAAATGAACTATACGCCAAAAGCCCGGCAATCGAGTCGGAGAATTTTCGTAACCTGTTGCTGTCGTTCGCCGAAGACATGCGCGTTATCCTGATAATGATTGCCGACCGGGTGAACATCATGCGGCAAATCAAGGATAGTAACAATGATGAAGCGCGTCGTCAGGTGGCAAACGAGGCAGCATACCTGTATGCCCCTCTCGCTCATAAACTGGGATTGTATAAGTTGAAGTCGGAGTTGGAAGATCTGTCACTGAAATACACGGAAAAAGAAGTCTATTATCACATCAAGGATAAACTGAATGAGACGAAGGCTTCCCGTGATAAATACATTGCAGCCTTCATCGCTCCGTTACAGAGGAAACTGGCGGAAGCCGGATTGCTGTTTCACATCAAGGGACGTACAAAATCCATCCACTCCATCTACCAGAAGATGAAGAAACAAAAGTGCCCGTTTGAAGGAGTGTATGACCTGTTTGCCATCCGCATTATTCTGAACTCGAAAGTAAATATAGAAAAACAGGAGTGCTGGCAGGCTTACTCTATTGTAACGGATATGTACCAACCGAACCCTAAACGCTTGCGCGACTGGTTATCCGTACCTAAAAGTAACGGTTACGAGTCGTTACACATCACCGTGATGGGACCTGAAAGCAAATGGGTGGAAGTACAGATACGTACCGAGCGTATGGATGACATTGCCGAACGCGGTCTTGCCGCCCACTGGCGTTATAAAGGTGTAAAGGGAGAAAACGGATTGGATGAATGGCTGACTTCGGTACGTGAAGCTCTGGAGAACTCGGATAGCAACGGATTGGAAGCTATGGATCAGTTCAAGCTCGATTTGTACGAGGATGAAGTGTTTGTTTTCACTCCCAAGGGAGATTTGTTCAAACTGGGTAAAGGCGCCACGGTACTTGATTTTGCTTTCCATATTCACAGTAAAGTAGGATGCAAATGTATCGGCGCCAAAGTAAACGGTAAAAATGTGCAGCTAAAACAAGTGTTGAACAGTGGCGACCAGGTAGAAATCATAACCTCGAATATGCAGACGCCCAAACAGGATTGGCTGAACATCGTAACCACGTCCAAAGCTCGCACCAAAATACGTCAGGCTTTGAAGGAAATAGTTGCCCGTCAGTATGCTTTCGCCAAAGAAACGATTGAACGGAAATTCAAAAACAGGAAGATTGAATATGATGAAGCCATAATGATGCGCTTAATCAAGCGACTGGGCTTCAAGACTGTGACGGATTTCTATCAGAGCATTGCAGACGAAACACTGGATGTAAACGAAATCATAGATAAGTATCTGGAGCAGCAGAAGCGGGAGAATGACACGCATGAAGACGTAACGTACCGTAGCGCCGAAAGCTATAACCTGCAACAGATACAAAGCGATGAAATCATCCGCTCGAAGGAGGATGTACTGGTTATCGACCAGAACCTGAAAGGGTTGGATTTCAAACTTGCACGTTGTTGTAATCCAATCTACGGAGATGATGTATTTGGTTTTGTGAGCGTATCCGGCGGTATTAAAATACACCGTTGCGACTGTCCCAATGCCACGCAGTTGCGCGAGCGGTTCGGTTACCGGATTGTAAAGGCGCGTTGGGCAGGTAAATCGCAAGGAACGCAATATCCGATTACGCTCCGTGTTGTAGGGCATGATGATATTGGTATCGTAACGAATATCACTTCAATCATATCGAAAGAAAATGATATTTCACTACGCTCCATCGGTATTGATTCGCATGATGGTTTATTCTCCGGAACGCTTACGATTATGGTGGGCGATACAGGACGTCTTGAAACGCTTATAAAGAAGTTGAGGACGGTGAAGGGGGTGAAGCAGATTTCAAGAAACTGAGATAAACAGGTATTTCGTTATGATTGGTTTGTGGTATAAATGATAGTTTAGATGGGAGAATGGATACGCGGACGACACGGATTAAGCGGATGAACGCGGTTTCTTTTTCCTGCTTCGATAAGTTCTCATTTAAGAAACTAATTATAACAGAATACTAATTATAACAGAACACTTTAAAAGAATATACGTATGCGATACAATCTGAAGAAGCAAATCCGCAGTTTTGGCTATGCCTGGAAGGGCATCTGCCAATGTATAGGGAAAGAACAGAACCTTGGTTTTCATCTGATCGCTGCGGTAATGGTAGTGGTTGCGGGATTCTTTTTCGGCATTACCCGCACCGAATGGCTTATCGTTATTCTCTGTATCGGTGCAGTGATAGCTGCGGAGTTATTCAACACCGCCATTGAGAAATTAGTAGATTTGACTTCGCCCGAACGGAATCCGATAGCAGGGCAAGTAAAAGACATTGCCGCCGGAGCAGTGCTGGTGTGCGCTGTTGCGGCGGCAATCATAGGGATTATTATCTTTTTTCCGTATATACTGTATATATTGGGTTAGTCTAATATTCAGGCGGATAATCATTTCATCTCACTTTCATCTTCTTATAATAACGATAGGTCAGTAAGAAGAAAAGCGACGCTACGATGATGCCGACGCCTGCGACCTTATAAATCAACTGAAAGTCTACATAAAGAAGCTGACGTGCAATGCGGGAACCGTCTTCAAGCGTCGAAGAAATTTCTACACTGTCCGACAGCAGGCAGCAGACTGCTATACCTATCAAAACACCCGCCTCGATAGCCAGATGACACGTTGTATTTGCCGTTCCCCGCTGGCAATGATGCGATAACTTGACGAACATCTTCGTGAACGGTATCGTAAGCGCCAACAAGACAATGAGGAAAAAGACAGCGCTATAACCACCATCCATCGGCATCAACACCCCCGGAATGAAAGCAATCAGTACCATATTGATAGCAGGAAGCCAACTGCGCAACAACAGGAAACGGTCGAAATTACAATACCCCACCCCTATCGGCGCCCGGAAAGCCACATGCACCTGTAAAGCAAACAACATACTGACTACTCCGCATGCCACAGAGAGATAAACCGCCATACCGAGTCCTTCCGTATACATCTTCATCCACGCTCCTGCTCCAACCCCTACTACCATGCCCAGGCGTGCAGCCAATGTGTACGCCATGTTTCCGGCACTGCGACGCGAAGAAGTAGTGATATCGATAGCCACCGTGATGCCTGCCGTCGTTGCCAGCCCGAAAGCGCCCCCCTGTATAGCGGCAAGCAGCAGCAGTCTCGGATACGTATCAACGAAAAGGTAACCCACCGTTACTCCCAGCGTCACAAGGATGGAGTAAATAAGTACATGCTTCCGCTTATGTTCATCACCCAGATAAGCATGGAATGGCCCCACAACAAACATGCCTGCCGCAAATACCAGAAACATACCGCCCACCTCTCCCGTAGAGATGCCCAGCTGTGGTACCATCACCGAAGGAAGCAGAGGAAGCAATGTATATATGGATACAAAAAACAGGAAGTTGGCCATGCACATCCGCATAAAATCCAACTTCCAAAGGCTTTCGTGATTAAGACTATTCTTTCTCAATTAATGCTGTTCCTTCCCAATTAATACTGTTCCTTCTCATTCGGGAAGTCCAAGTTCTTCACGTCGGATATGTAATGGCTGATAGCGTCAGTCATTATCGTATGCAAGTCGGCGTAGCGGCGCAGGAAACGGGGACGGAAACCATTGTTCATACCCAGCATATCCTGAATTACCAAAACCTGACCATCTACTCCTCCACCGGCGCCAATACCGATAACCGGAATGGTAAGTTCATTAGCCACACGTTCAGCCAGAACCGCAGGAACTTTCTCCAATACGATGCCAAAGCAGCCGGCTTCTTCCAGCAGGTGTGCGTCACGTACCAGTTTGTCGGCTTCCGCTTCATCCTTGGCGCGTACAGTGTAAGTACCGTATTTATTAATGGATTGCGGCATCAGTCCGAGGTGTCCCATGATGGGTATGCCGGCACTGAGAATACGGTTTACTGTGCCTATGATTTCTTCGCCGCCTTCCAGTTTCAATGCATCGGCGTGACTTTCTTTCATGATGCGGATAGCCGAAGCAAGTCCTTCCAGTTCATTGCCCTGATAGGAGCCGAAAGGCATATCAACCACTACCATGGCACGCTTCACGCCGCGAACTACGGACTTGGCATGATAAATCATTTGGTCTAAAGTCATAGGAAGAGTAGTCACATTGCCCGCCATTACGTTACTGGCGGAGTCGCCCACGAGGATTACATCCATGCCTGCACCGTCCACAATCTGTGCCATAGTGTAGTCATAGGATGTCAACATGGATATCTTTTCGCCTCTTTGTTTCATTTCTATCAGGCGATGGGTAGTCACTTTACGAGTGTCATCTGAAATATAACCGGCCATAATTCTTTAGTTATAAGTTATGAGTTATCGAAATTTCGCGCCAAAGGTATAACTTTAAATTAATAACCTCATAAGATTATGGCAAAGTTTTAAATGCAAGCGAACCTCGTACTCAGTATTTTTACATATATTTGCCCCATCATACAAATTACATACAAATATATACCATGAAAAAGCTCTTTACTCTACTCGCATGCCTCCTTATGCTGACTACAAGATCAGAAGCACAAGTACAGCTCAACAGTTTACCCAATCAGCTACAAATTCACGGATGCTGGTATAATCCGGATACTCAGGAATGGTTATTAGGTCTCTTTAATAACTTCGCCGTGTACGAAGATGATATTTGGTTGTATCAATCTACGAAAGCACAAAAAAACAAAGCAGAGATTACGCTCCGGAAAGGGAATGAAAGTAAAACGATCAAATTAAAACTCAGCAATAAGCAAGACAGTACTTGTACTGCCGTATTTCCTGATAAACGGCAATTAAAGCTAATCCGGCGCTCCGCACAACCGGAGTTCAAAAGCAAAGACCACCGCACATTTACAGACAATGGTTACTGCACGGATTCCGTCACCATCATCGGATATCTGCAACATGCGAAAAGGACTGTACCTTTTTTTGTCGGTGTATCCAACTTCTACTCTCGTGAGCAGGATACATATTATGCTGATATAGATGCACAGGGATGCTTCCGTATCACTTTTCCCGTTGTTAATACGACCACTGTGTTTATGGATTGGCAAAGAGAGGGAGTCAGAATTCAGGATGTAGTAGAACCGGGTGAAAAGATATTCCTGTACCATGATTATGCCACCAATAAAACCCAATTCATGGGGAAGAACGCCCGCCTGCATACTGAATTAAGAAACTTTGCCCTGTATCCGCCCAATAGAGAACATTACATATATGCACGTTATGACGACAAAACAGTGAGCCATGAAGGATTTATGCAGAAGCTGAAGGATAACTACAAGAAAAAGGTAGATATATTAAAGGAATATATGGAAATGCATCCAATGCTTTCAGACAGGTTCATACAATATGAAGAGTCCGGCAGTAAAATGGAGCTGGCGTTCTACCTCATGCAAAGACGTTTCTCTTTGCAAAGGGGATATAATAAGGAATTCTTTGATAAGCCCTATATGGATTATGTAGACAGTCTGTATCACTGCTTACCGCAACCCTATACATTGCATCGGAATGTCAGCTCTTTCCTGGCTGATTATCTGGGTTATTATAACAGTATGCTTCTCAGAGCTTTTATTTTTGATAATATTGAATTGCTACATTATCTGGACAGGGAACAAATTCAACCTCTGACCCAACAGCAAAAAGAAGATTTCCTGGCATACGAACATGCTGTGGAACTCAGTATAAATGGAAAATATTCAGGAAAAGACTCATTAGAAATAGATTCATTAGCCCTGCCCTACAAAGAAGGGATGTTACGCACCGACAAATTACTGAATGACAGCAATACAATCCGTCTGTGCAATCAATATAAATCCGTAATTCCCTTTTTATTGGATAAGAAAAGAATAGATAACGAACTTATTTGTTTCGGACAGATAGAAGCTACCCCCATATTGAAAGAATGGATAGCTACTCAGAACTTCTATGCCAACATGGAATACAACAGAAAAGAACTGGATGAAAAGATTCTGGAGTACTTCAAGCAACTGGTCACTCATAAAGAGTTCAGGAGTACAATAATGGAACGGCAGGAGATGTACGCTGAACTAAGCAAACAAGACATAAGTCACCCGGAAAGCTTGAAGGCAACCGATCATTTAAAAGACTGTAAAGACGTTGACGAGCTATGGCGCACATTGATTGAACCCTACAAAGGCAAAGTTATTTATGTAGATGTATGGGGAACCTGGTGCGGTCCGTGCAAAAAGGAGATGCAACTGGTAGCGCCGATAAAAGATGAAATGAAAGAGAAGGATGTGATTTTCATGTACTTTGCCAATTACTCCCCCGAAAAGACGTGGAAGAATTGCATCAAAGAATTCCGCTTAACCGGTCCCAACATAGTGCACTATAACCTGCCTGCCCAGCAACAGCAAATGCTGGAGCAAAAGTTTTCAATAAGGAGCTTCCCAACCTATATGTTAATAGATAAGGAGGGGAACATTACAGACATGAAAGCGCCTTCTCCCAGCAGGAAAGCCGAATTGATAAGTAGAGTCGATGAACTGCTGGCTAAATAGCCAGCAGTTTCTCATAACTCATACCCTCGAAGTCATCAATGATGTAATGACATAGCGGGGCTATTTCTTCGCGCGAGTTGGTGGTAGTCAAACCGATAACAGTTGCGCCGGAAGCCATTCCGGCTTTCAGTCCGTTGAAGGAATCCTCGAAGACGTAAGTGTGTTGCGGCGTACTGCAGAAGACATCCATACCCAGTAGAAAACAGTCCGGAGCAGGTTTAGAAGCGGCAAACATTTCGGCGGTAAATATACGGTCGAACATCGTCTTTATTTCGGGATGAACACGATATACGGCTTCCATCTTCTCTGCGTTGGAGCTGGTGACTACGGCTGTCTTAACACCATGACGTTGCAGGTCGGCTATAAAATCTTCCACACCGGGAATATAGCCGAAATCCATTGATTGCTCAAAAGCATTGAGGGAAGCGGTGATTTCCTTTTGTTCTTTAATCATTCCGGGGAAGAAGTTATCGTATATGTAGACTAAGGTCTGTCCTTTTATCCGGTCTTCCAGATCTTCCATACCCAGATAATCTACCCCCATCTTATGCCAGAAGACACTGTACTGTGCTTCCGTATCGACAACGACACCGTCGAAATCGAAAAGAACAACGATGTTTTTAGTTTCAATCATATCAAACTCTGTTTTACCTTAAATTATTAATGAAGCTGTAGCAGAAGTAAAAATCTTACTTGCGGCGCAAAGGTCACAATAATTCTCGAACCAAGCAAATAAATAATTGCTCATAATGGTTTGTTCAGTCCGGTAAGTAGTTCGTCACAATTATCTTATACTATAAATGTGAATTTAGCAGTGGGAATGGGTATGCGGACGACGCGGATTAAGCGGACGAACGCGGATTCTACATATTCACCATGTCGGTCGACTATATCCTGCTGCTCATGGCAGGTATAATTTGGTATCTGCGCATCTCCGAAACCAAACAAATCGTCGCCGATGAGTTGCAGCGTATTGTGGATGACCCAGACTTGTACCACCTGTTGCCGAAAAAAGATGAGTAAAAACCGAAACAGCAAGAGCCGCCCAATTTGGACGGCTCTTGCTGTTTTATAATCATTTGTTTATATAGGTTAGGAAAATAAACAGAGAATACTCTTGCATATCTGTGGAATTTCGTACTTTTGCCCTATGAAATTCAAAAAAGTATTCCATATATTTTGGTTATTGTTGTTCCTGCAAGCCGCGTTGGAAATCAACGCCTGCGGGATAGAGAATACTTTTGACGACGAATACGATACCTACACAACTGCCGTAACCGTTTCAGTCTCCAATCCCGTTTACGCTGTTGTCGATTTCGATCTTTGTCCTCTCTGTGCCGATGTTCTTTCATGGGATAGTATCGGTGGCATATAAATCCGAATAGAAAACAATATGAAATTTAGATTTACCTTTATCATTGGTTTGATACTGTTATGTTTCGGCCAAACTCTTTTTTCACAAAACGTATTTCGCGCCACAGTAAAAGATAAAGAAACAAAAGAAGCATTGCCCGGTGTTTCGGCCTATATTCGTCCTGCAATGATTGGCAGCACTACGGATGCCAACGGCCGGGTTAGTATTCAAAATATCCCGTCAGGTGCGCAAACCCTTGTCTTTTCCATGATTGGTTATGCAGAACAGAAACTGCAACTCACATTCCCCTTACAAAAAGACAGCATCTATTTAATCCTGTTGGCAGCCTCTGAAAGTGAATTGGAGGAAGTAGTGGTATCATCCACCCGAAGCAGCCGTACCATTTCCAATATCCCCACCCGTATCGAAACCATCGCTTCGGGCGAACTGGAAGAAAAAGCCGTGATGCAGCCCGGCAATATCAAAATGTTGCTCACCGAAAGCACGGGGATTCAGGTGCAACAAACCTCGCAGGTATCGGGTAGCGCAAGTATTCGCATTCAGGGACTGGACGGCAAATACACGCAGTTGTTGCAAGACGGTTTCCTGCTCTATTCGGGTTATGCCGAAGGGTTGAGTGTTTTGCAAGTACCACCGCTGAACCTGAAACGGGTGGAAGTGGTCAAAGGTTCGTCGTCCACACTCTACGGAGGCGGGGCTATTGCAGGGTTGGTAAACCTTATCACAAAGGAACCCGAAGAAAAACGGGAAATCTCAACCCTGTTCAATACCAATACAACTTCGGCGTTGGACATGAGCGCCTATTACTCGGAAAAATACGGAAAGGCGGGATTGACCTTCTATACCGCAGGCAACCTGCAAAAGGCATACGATGCCGGCGACGACGGCCTGTCGGATATTCCGCGTTTCAAACGCCTGACCATTAACCCGAATTTCTTTTACTATTTCGACAAGAACACGACGTTGAACATCGGATTGAACGCCGGATTGGAAACGCGCAAGGGTGGCGACATGCAGGTTATCAAAGGCAATGCCGATACGGAACACATTTATTACGAGCAGGACAACACCGACCGTTATTCCGCCACAGCCAAGTTCAATAAAAAGTTTGCAGACAAATCGGTGCTTACCGTTAAGGGAAGCGGAGGTTACTTCAAACGGTTGATTGAACAGAACGATTACGATTTCGACGGTTCACAGTTTTCCGGGTTCGGCGAAGCCTCTTATTTCATTCCCAAAGAAAAAATGGATTGGGTATTCGGGCTAAACGCCCAGACGGACGATTTCAGCCAGTCGGGCGATATCCCTGTAACGGGAAAACTGGACTATACCAATTCGGTCGTCGGGCTGTTTGCGCAAAATACGTGGAATATCTCGCAGAAGTTTATTGCCGAAAGCGGTTTGCGGCTCGACTATACCAACCACAACGACTTTTTCGCCTTGCCGCGTTTGTCGTTTCTTTATAAAATCAATCCTCACTGGTCGTCGCGCGTCGGTGGCGGATTGGGATATAAGATGCCGACCGTTTTTTCGGAAGATTCAGAAGAAAGGGCTTTCTGCAATATCCTTCCGCTGGACTTCGACAAACTGAAACCCGAAAGGTCATACGGCGTCAATGCCGATGTGGACTACAAAACAGAGCTTTTCGATGAACTGTCTTTTTCCATCAACCAGATGTTTTTCTACACCATTATTCAAAAACCTTTATTGTTGAATGAGGCGAGTGGAACAAACTATTACGCTTTCACCAATGCCGACGGTCGGATAGATACCAAAGGCTTTGAAACCAACGTCAAGTTGCGTTACGGTGATTTTTCCTGCTACCTCGGCTACACATTTACTGACGCCGTGCGGAAGTTTGACGGAACCAATACCATCAATCCGCTGACGGCCAAACATCGTATCAATGCCAATGTGATGTACGAGATAGAGGATAAGTTGCGTTTGAGCTACGAATTGTTCTATGTAAGCCCGCAAAGCCTTTCTACAGGCGAACAGACGCGCGGTTACTGGATTATGGGTGCATCGGCTGAATATACCGTTTTAGAGTTTCTCAGCCTGTTCGTGAATTTTGAGAACTTTACCGATACCCGTCAATCCCGTTGGGGCGATATGTACACGGGAAGTATCCGAAATCCGCAGTTTGCCGAAATCTATGCGCCTACCGACGGGTTTATCGCCAATGCGGGATTCAGGTTGAGATTCTAAATTACTTTCAAGATTTTTCTACGGAATTATCGAAGCATATTCCATAGAAAACCTTTGCTAAAACAACAATCAGAATCAACCAAAGCAAAATTATCAACCCGCCGACAAACCAATTTTTCCTGCCCGAAACGCTTTGGCTTTCGGCTGTCTGCTGGCATTCCTGCCAAACATCTTCGGGAATCAGTTTTATTCCGAGCGCAATTCCCAAAGGCAATAGCAATAAATCATCCAACAACCCCAATACGGGAATGAAGTCGGGAATTAGGTCTATTGGGCTAAGGGCGTACGAAACGACAAGCAATAACACAACCTTTGCATACCAGGGTGTGCGCTTGTGTCGCAAAGCAACGCTTAGCGTGACGATGCTTTTCTTTAATTCTTTGGCTTTATGTTGTAGTTTATCGAACATTTATGATAG
This sequence comes from Bacteroides sp. UBA939, assembly GCF_002293435.1. Taxonomy (GTDB): domain Bacteria; phylum Bacteroidota; class Bacteroidia; order Bacteroidales; family Bacteroidaceae; genus Bacteroides. The sequence continues at coordinate 15,902 of NZ_DBDF01000161.1, forward strand.
TTTGAAGCTTTCTTCATTTTTGAAGCATTGGGATTGATTTCATATATGTTATTCAATTAGAAATCAGTTCACAAACAAAGATAATATGTTTTGCTTGAACTGATATTGAGTCCATTCCTTTTTAACAAATATGCTGAAATAGAATTATTGTACATTATTTATAAGTGTCTTGTCATAAATNNATGAGAATTTAGCGGTGGGAATGATTAATAGAAGTAGAGACGTGGGGCGTTCAGGTACTTCAACCGTACCTATAGCCTCACCCGATGGAGAGAATATGGAAATTATAGACTATTGATAATCAATAGCTTTATAGTACAATAATTCTATTTCAGCATATTTGTTAAAAAGGGATGGACTCAATATCAGTTCAAGCAAAACATATTATCTTTGTTTGTTACATGAATATCACTGTATTATGAAAACACCTTGTTTTATATTTCTGCTCTTATTATTGATAACCGTACCGGCAAACGCTGAGTGGCAACGACCGGTTACTAATTACACACGCCATACGTATAAAGCCGATAATCAGAACTGGATGTTACAGCAACATGAAAACGGATGGATGTATGTGGCTAACAATAATGGTTTGTTGGAATTTGACGGTAGCGGTTGGAACCTTTATCCTATGAGAAATGCAAAAGTGCGGACTATGAAAATAGGAAAGGACGGACGGATTTACATAGGCGGAATAGCGCAATTCGGCTATTTTACCCCAAATCAATTGGGGGGATTGGATTACACTTGCCTTTCTGACAGCTTGCAAGGGAAATCAAATATTGGTGTTATATGGAATATATTGGAGAATAAGGATAAAATCTATTTCCAATCAGACCGCAGTTTGTTCTGCTGGGAGAATAACCGGTTGGAATATATAGAGTATGCAGGAGAGATATATACATCGGCCATCTTATATAATAAATTCTATATTGGAGCGGCTGAGGGTATTCAGGTTATGGACGACAAACATTTTAAGTTGATACCGGGATCGGACATTCTGGGTAGAGTGTCAGGCTTATTACCCTACAACGGAAAAATCCTTATTGTTACCCGTTACAATGGTTTATTTACTTATGATGGCACATCTATAGAAAAGTATAAATGTGCTGCGGATAATTTTATGCGCCGCAATCATATCTTTTGCGCCGCAATCAGTCAATCTTTGCTGGCACTTGGTTCTGTGCAGGATGGAGTCTGCCTGCTGGATTTGGAAAAAGATGAAATGAATCTGATTTCTATCAATAGCGGACTGCAAAACAAAACAGTGCTAAGTCTGAACTTTGATGCGCAGAACAATCTTTGGTTAGGGCTGGACAATGGTATAGATTGCATACAGTTAAGTTCTCCCGTCTTTTCATTATATGGCAATAAGCCGGTTATAGGTTCGGGCTATTCTTCTTGCCTATACCAGGACAAACTGTACTTGGGCACTAACCAGGGAGTTTATGTTACAGTACTTCCTAATGAAATGAACAAGGAAATACCAATCAGGTTTATTCCGGAAACAGGAGGACAAATATGGTCGTTTCTGCATTATGATGACAGATTGTTTTGTGCTTCGGATAATGGCATTTTCGTGATAGACGGTGATAGAATCGAGCATTTGGAGGGGCTTAGAGGAGTAAGAAACATTATTCCCCTGAACAATCATCCCAATACGCTGATTGCCGGAGCTTACGGAAAATATAGCGGATTATATCTGCTGCAAAAAGAGGCGGGACGCTGGCAGGTAGTTTGCCGACTGAAGAATTTCACATATTCGGCTAAAAGCCTTATGGCTGAAGAATCAGGCAATGTGCTATGGGTGACGAACAGAGACAGGGGAGTTTGCCGGTTGAACTTATCGGATGATTTGCGCGAAGTCGTAAGTTTCAAGAAATACAATCATAAATATTTTCCATCCGGTTATGATATCTTTCTTGCCAAGGTAAATAATGAACTTGTTGTGGCCTCTCGTTATGGATTATGGCGTTATAACTATACAGAGGATTATCTGGAAGAATACCATGAGCTGGAAAACATGTTGGATGGGAAAGTAGCATATACTTATCTGACCACAGATACGAACCAGAACATTTGGTATGTATCGGATGGAGAACTGAAATTATTACGCTATAATGCGATAAAAGATTTATATTTCAAAAACCCTCATGATATATACTTAAAAGGTTCTTTGGTTGAGAATTATGAGTCCATAAGCACTTATGGAGAACAAGTCATAACAGGAACTGAAGAAGGCTTCTCGCTGATACGTTTTAAGGAGATAGCCACAAGGAAAGAACCGTTGGCTATACAGATACGCCGTGTATATCTGACCGATCAAAGGGATTCATTGATATATGGCCGAAGTTATCATTACGAAGATACTACTGTAATCATTCCATACAAATACAATTCTCTTCGTATAGAATATAATATAAATAGTTACGACGCCACCCGTTCAGTTCTCTTCTCTTATTGTTTGAGTAAAGGTTCTGATAAAGGAGAATGGAGTGAGTTTAGCCAGAATCGCATGAAAGAGTTCACAGGACTGCATGAAGGTAAATATCTATTCAGCGTCAAACTGATGACAGACAGCGGTCAGGAACCTGTGATGACATCTTTTGCATTTGAAGTACTTCCCCCATGGTATCGCACATGGTGGAGCTTGATGATATATATGGCTGCTGCTTGTTTGATGGTATTTTATGTCTACCGCCGCATTGAAGTCAATCGTAAAAGGCTGCTAATGCAGAAAGAGTTGGAAATTTACAGGCAGAAGCAGGAGTTCATGAAGGAAAGCGATTTGAAAGACCAGACAATCGTTTCGCTGAAAGAAGAAAATTTGCAAGCCGAATTACGGCATAGGTCAGAAGAATTGATACGTACGACATTGAATATCGTGCGAAAAAACGAGATATTACTTAGTGTTAAGAATGAGGTATTACGCATATCGCATTCCATTAGCGAGGAGAATCTGGTGTCTTTGCGTCGTAAAACCCTCCGCTTGGTGGGGCAGATTAATACGAATATAGAACATGATAATGATTTGCTGGCTTTTCAAACTACTTTTGATTCGGTACATCATGATTTTTTCCGCAAATTAGAAGAGTCTTTCCCTGAATTAAGCAATAAAGAAAAGTTACTTTGTGCCTATATCAAAATGAGCTTATTGTCCAAAGAAATTGCCCCATTAATGAATATTTCCCTGCGTGGAGTTGAAATCAGCCGCTATCGCTTGCGAAAGAAGTTGGGCTTGGGCGAAGATGAAAATCTGACTGAGTTCCTGCAAAAGTTCAGTAAGTGACAACCGCATATAGATGGTATTTACACCGCATATATGCGGTTTGCGCACGGGATATATGTGGTGTAAACACGGGATATAGATGGTCCGCACACCGCATATATCCCGTTCGAGAACCATATATATCCCGTTTAA
>NZ_DBDF01000161.1:19464-61113 GCF_002293435.1 Bacteroides sp. UBA939
GAGAATTCGTCTCGTGAGACGAAAAATTTCGTCCCATGAGACAAAAAAATCCGTCTCGTGAGATGAAAAAATCCGTCCCACGAGACGGATTTTTTTGTCTCATGGGACGGATTCTTTTGTCTCACGAACTTTAGTCAACAGAGTCACATTGTATGATATAGCTTCTTTAGCTAACTCTAACTCCTATTCTTAATCGAATAAAACCATCCTTTTGCAATTGCATCACATAAGCAGTGATACGTGAACTGTAGTTCTCATCGGATTGGAAATGTTCGTCAAGCAGGGAAATGATTTCCTGCACCGTGCGCTTCCCGTCAATCAGACGCCAAACGGCAGTACCGTGCTCTTCAAGACGAACGTGGATATCAGGCGACATACCTTTCGGCAACAAAAAACGACGCATCCACCCGTGCTTAAAGCGGGGATAGACGATCACAGCACAATCGTCTTCCCACTCAGTAGTGACATGATTGCAACACACCGGAATAGCATCCAACAGATTTACTTTCTCTTTAGAGACTCCCATACTTTGTTACCGGGTTCTGTACTTATTCAGTTTTTATGCCTTCCGGATATTGGGTTCTTCCAATCTATACCCGTTTTCTTTATCCGCCTTCTTTAAGAAAAAGGCTACTACAAGAGACAAGCAGGCGATACCGGTAAAGATACACATAGGTATTGTATAATCGTATATATTTGCACCGTTCGGTTTTTGCCCAACTATGCAATACACATCAAGTACTTTACCAATCAAAGTAGGAATGCCCCACAAACCTATATTCTGAATAAAGAAAATCAAAGCGTATGCCGTACCCAACTGGCTTACCGGGAATATTTTAGCAACCGCAGGCCACATGGCAGACGGAACCAGTGAGAAAGCAATACCCAGAATAATCATCAATACGATAGCTACCAGCCAGAAGTTAACAGCTGGAAGAGCATAAACAAAGTGTACCCCTATCAACATCGCCGAACCCAGTATCATGATAGAAGCCGATTTGCCCCGTTTATCAATGAACCCGCCAAAGATTGGGGTCAGAAACAGTGCACCCAATGCCGGAAGTCCGGCAAGAGTTCCGGCAAATTCCTCGGCAATACCATATTTAATGATCATCAGTTCGGAAGCAAACTTTTGGAAAGGGAATACACACGAATAGAACAATACGCACAGCAAGGCTATCAACCAGAATCCCGGATTAACAAGGATATTCTTCACATCCTTGAAAGAGAATTTCTCTTCTTCCTCTTCGGCTCCGGCTTCTTCTGTGGCAGTAGCTTTCTGCATATCCAACTTCTTATCCATCACCGCAAACACAAAGAAAGCAACCATACCGCCTAACAACAATATCAATCCCAACAACACCGGAGCTGAAAGTCCCATAGCATTTGCCATAGGAATGGCTATCGCATAACCGGCTTGAGAACCAATACGCGCCAATGCCACCTGTACTCCCATAGCCGTAGCCAATTCTTTGCCTTTAAACCATTTGGCTATGATTTTAGTGACTGTAATACCGGCAACTTCGGCACCCACACCGAAAATGGAGTAACCGGCAAAAGCTACAAATACTCCTGCCTTATAACCGAAGATTTCATTCATTCCGAAAATCGTAGCATCCGGACCGGCAAGCCCTGTCATAGCATAATATTCGAGTGCCGTACCTCCAACCATCAAGATGGTTGCCAACTTTCCGGTGAAACGGATACCAAAGCGGTCAAGGATTAATCCTCCCCAAATCAACATCATGAAGAAAACATTCAGGAAACTGTAACCACCCGTATAGAAGCCGAAGTCGGTACTGTCCCACCCTAAGTTGGTTTCCAACATTGTTTTCAACGGTGCAACCACGTCGTTTACATAATAGGCCGCCATCATTGTGAAGGCAACAATCACCAACGCTCCCCAACGGATGGCTTTGGAGTCGTTCAATCTAAGTTTTAATTGTTCTGACATTGTACTATTTAGATTATTTTGAATTTCAATTTATAGTTCCGATTACATTAGCTCTGATTACATTAGCTCTGATTACATCAGTTCCCATTACATTAGCGTATACGAGAGTTGCCTTAATCAACCACGTGCGCATACACGCATATACAATAACAAATCTACAAGACAAAAAGTCTATTATGGGCGGTAAAGATAGCAAAATCCGCCTTTAAAAGAAAAGATTAGCATAAGAAAAGAGGCTGATACCTTGCGGCATCAACCTCTTTCTTATTTCTCTTTACGGTCCATTTACATAGCTTTAATTAGCCGCAGAGTCTGTTGCAGCAGGAGCTGTGGTTGTTGCAGGAATTTCTGTTTGCGGAACAGTTGTACCAACAGGCATATTATACGGATTGGTTCTTTCTTCCTGCTGTGCTTGTTCCAGAATCACATCTCCACTTTTACCGGAAGAAGAAGGAAGAACATAAGCAGTAGCAATACTCATCACAACCATGAATGCAGCCAAACTCCATGTGGCTTTTTCCAGAAAGTCAGTAGTCTTGCGTACACCCATAATCTGATTGGAAGAAGAGAATCCGGATGCCAGACCGCCTCCTTTGGAATTTTGAATCAATACAATGAAACACATCAGCAAGGATGCAACTACCATTAAGATAACTAATAATAAGTACATTTTGTTATTTTGATTTAGCATTAATAATCAATTTCTCCAAAAATCTAATTTGGTCTGCAAAGTAAGCATTTTTTTTTGGATAATTCAAACTTAATTTTTTAATAATTTCAAGCGCCTTGTCATATCGGCGCTGTTTGATATAAATTTTCGCCAAAGTTTCGGTAAAACAGGTGTCATCCAAGTCATCAGACGGTAATTCCTGAGGAATACTCTCACCTGTATCTTCGGTTTCAGTTTCCCGGTCTACTTCCACCTCCCGGCTCACTACTACTTCACTTTGACGGATGAAACCATCTATTAAATCTTGCCCACGCAATCTCTGTACTTCTGTTGAAGCAGGCAAGGATTCTCTTTGTTCGTCTCCTCCTTCACGGTCTTCCAACAGATAGGCAGTATAATCCATTGCATAATCCAGTTCTGTTGCCTGAGAATGTTCTTCGGGAATAGTTGCAAGAAAAGCGTCAATCAATGAAAGGGTACGATCCATAGAAGGTTCTTCATCCTTCTCCTTTTCTGTAACTTGCGCAGCAGCACGAGACCGGAGCATATAGCGGTCTCCTTCGATAAGGTAAAACAGAACACGCCGATCTGATACATACAATACAGCTTTGCGCAGTTCGGCGCCAAAGTTAATGTCGTGCAGCAGATAGAGATTCTTGAGATAGAGCAAACGTAAGGACTGAAAATAGGGATAACGGGCAACCAGCGTACGAAGTTCGTACAAAGTCTCCCGGTTCAACGTTTCGGGTTGCTGTATCCATTGTTGTAAATGCGCAGGAGTCATTCTCTATCTTACCAGTTAGCTACGGTTGCGTTAAAGATTTGTTCTGTGATGTCTTTCACCATTAGGCTTATCAACTGATCTTGCACACTCTCCAATCTCTCGCTGGAATCATAAGTTTGGAAAGCCGAGAATTGTTTATCGGTAAAATCGTCTTCATGCTTTGTATTATTAACATAACGAACATTAACAGTCAACGTTAGTTTCACTTTTGAAGAATAGCCACTGGCATCTACCGACTCATTGTACTGATTGTAACCGGTAATTTCACCATCTATTTCAAGGTCGGCATTGGCATTCACTATTGATAACCTTGTCTGGCGGATAAACATATCTTTCAAATCCTGATTAAACTGTATAGCCAGAGGAGCATACACATATTCCGCCCGGTTAGAAAAATCAGCTATAGAGATGGTTTTTACTTTATTATAATCAATGGAACTTATCGGGGCAAGCCCTATCGTCACACTACATGAGTTTACCACTAACAATATAGCCAACAACATACTTGTTGAAGCTATCTTTTTAATCCAATCCATATTCTTTAATCTTTCTGTATAAGGTACGCTCGGAAATATTCAAGTCTTTGGCTGCACTTTTACGTTTGCCATGATGCTTTTCCAAAGCTTTTCGTATCATTTCTTTCTCTACTTCATCCAAGGAGAGAGACTCTTCTACGTATTCTTCCGTATCCTGTATATCTTCGTCCATATCACGAGACGGCTTCACGGACGGATGAATAATTGTGGGTACGCTGCTTGCAGATGCAGGAGTAACCACGGCCGGAGGCTGAGAGTAATAAGTGGCAGATACAGCCGGAGCAGCAGCCTTGCCGCGTTCTGCCATAATTTCATGTACCAGTTTCTTCAGTTCCGTAACATCCTGGCGCATATCGAAAAGAACCTGATATAAAATCTCCCGCTCACTTTCAAAGCTTTTGGATTTGACGCCGAACAAAGCCGGAAGACGTTGCATGTTATCCTGAACAGGTAAATATCCTTGCAGAATGGAAGCGTTGATTTCACGGTTCGTTTCTATAATAGATATTTGCTCGGTGATATTCTTTAATTGACGCACATTACCGGGCCATGAAAAAGCAAGAAGCACTTGCTTGGCATCCTCTGTCAACTGGATAGCGGGCATGCGGTATTTTTCCGCAAAGTCCGAAGCAAATTTACGGAACAACAGCAAAACATCTTCTCCGCGTTCACGTAAGGAAGGTACCTGGATGGGGACTGTATTAAGGCGGTAATACAAGTCTTCCCGAAAGCGTCCTTCGGAAATAGCCAACGCCAGGTTTACATTGGTAGCCGCCACAATACGCACATTCGTTTTCTGTACTTTGGATGAACCTACTTTGATAAATTCGCCACTCTCAAGAACACGAAGCAAACGGGCTTGCGTAGGTAAAGGTAATTCCCCTACCTCATCCAGAAAAATAGTCCCTCCGTCTGCTTCCCCAAAGTAACCTTTCCGTTCGCCGATAGCACCGGTGAAAGCCCCTTTTTCATGACCGAACAGTTCAGAATCAATAGTACCTTCCGGAATAGCGCCACAATTCACCGCAATGTACTGACCGTGCTTACGCCGGCTGTACTGGTGTATAATCTGAGGAAAGCTCTCTTTACCTACGCCGCTCTCCCCAGTTATCAGTACAGACAAATCGGTAGGTGCTACCTGAATAGCAACATCTATCGCACGCGCCAATGATTCATTGTTACCAATGATGCCAAAACGTAATTTAACTTGTTGTATTTCCGATCTTGTCATGCCTATAAATCCTCTTCCACACTATCAAGTTTCAGTTTATCGCTATCATCGCGTTTTTCGTAATATTGTTTTCGCAAGGGATTGGCATGTGCAGTCTTCTCACGCAAACGGTTACGGAACACATCAATAGACACATAAACAGCCTGTCGGAAAGAATCTTCACTTGCCAATCCTTTTCCGGCAATGTCGTACGCAGTACCATGAGCCGGCGAGGTACGTACAACGGATAATCCGGCAGTATAATTCACACCTTCATCCATCACCAAAGCTTTAAAAGGAGCTAGTCCCTGGTCATGGTACATGGCAAGCACGCCATCAAAATGAGTAAAATTGCCCGAACCCATAAAACCGTCGGCAGGATAAGGCCCGTAACATAAGATACCTTTCGCCGCCATCTCTTTCAATGCAGGAATAATGATTTCTTCTTCTTCCTTTCCCAATAAACCTTCGTCTCCGGCATGTGGATTCAAAGAAAGTACGGCAATCCGCGGAGCGCCAATACCAAAATCCTGCTTCAATGAATTATGAAAGGTTCTCAGTTTCTCCTGTATCAGCTCTTTCGTTATTGTGGAAGCAATCTGGCTTACAGGAATATGTCCTGTAACCAATGCTACCCGGAAATCATCTTTCATCAAAATCATCAATGATTTGGCGCCGTCTCCCAGTCTTTCTTCCATGTATTCCGTATGACCGGGAAATGAGAAAGTCTCAGACTGAACAGTATGCTTATTGATAGGAGCAGTGACAATCACATCAATAAGTCCTTTCTTATATTCTTCAACAGCCCTTTCTAATGCATCCAATGCTGCCTTTCCCGCTTCGGAATCAGCTTTCGAAAATTCCACTTTTATTTCATCATCCGTACAATTCACTACACTCAAACGGTTATGGGAAGCATCCGAAGCAGAATTCACTATACTGAAGTTCGTCGGCAAATCAAGTACCTTACGATGATAGGCAGCCACCTTAGGTGAACCATATATAATAGGTGTACACAGTTCCAACATAACGGGATCAGCGAATGTTTTCAGAATAACCTCATACCCCACTCCATTAATGTCTCCTTGCGTAATGCCGACTCTAACCTTACTATTTTCCATTTTTTAATTATATCAAGTAAATTGAGCACAAAAGCATGAGATGTTTTGTGCATCTATGCCTCTATCTTCAAAACAACATTATTATTCTTTACCGGTATTTTATTCCCTTGTCACTCCCAACGGAATTTCCGCCCCGCTCTGCTTGTCGCTTGGTACTCTCAATGTATAAAGAGAGGCTTCCATCTGACGCACCAAGTTACGTTTCAGTTTATCAGGCGAATAAATAAATACCTCCACGACTACTACACGCTGGTTTACTTCGTCCAAACGCATGAGCGAAACATAAGGACCACCCATGAAGTCACCTTTCATACGCCACAAGCCACGTGCTTCCAAAGCATACTCGCCTTGTATATTGAGCGGACGTACATCTGTCAACAGCGAATCAGTTGCCATATACATGCCTTCCCTGGCTCCGGGGATGTTAGCTTTCATGAAAGAGTCGCGCTTCTGCACAAAGTATTCTTTGGTAAACGTATTCTTGTCTCTATAAGGAAAGGAATAAATAACAAAGTTCTGGTCACCGGTAGCAGCATTTGTCCCTGCCCAGAAGAAATCTTTACCTTGCTTGGAAGCAGACAGTTCGGCCGACACCCACACATCACAGTCAAACATGCTTTTCACTGTCGTTGCAACATAGTCATTATGCTTGTTCTCCAGTAATGCAATCTGCCGGTTCATCTCCGCACGAGTGAAGAAATCTATAATGACCTGGCTATTTTCCGTCACAAATTTCTCAAAAGAAGCCTCGTCTGGAGCCTGGATAGTCAGAATGGTTTGCGGAGAAGCATATACATCCCTTGCATACTTAAACTTAGGCTGGGTATAAATATTCTGCACATCAGCAATAATGATATTACGTATTAACTTCAATGTAGAATCATAATTGGAAGGAGAAGTGTACATCATACGAAACGAACGCTCAGACTGGGGAAGCCCCGGTACGTCCGAATCAAGTACATCAAAAAGGGCTCTGCCGGACGGACGTTCCCACATAGCAGGCTCAACCACTACCAGAATTTCATAAGCACGACCGCTGGAGGTCGCACCGAACACGCCTTTTTTACCGCCACTACATGCGGAGAAGGCCATTGTAACAAGAGCTAAGCTCAAATAAAACAGGTGCTTTTTCATATACTTATCAATTAATGTTTTTACAAAACTACAAAGAATGCATATATCATCCGCGTCAATTATAATAATTTATATTAAGAGCCTGTTTAAATTTCCTTTTTTAAAGTCTTAATCAGCTTTCTTTGAGTTTATTTTCTTCTTGCTTGGCAGTGGAAAGCATACCACAAGCTGCGAATATATCTTCGCCACGGGAAGAACGTATGGTAGTAAACAGACCGTGAGAAGTCAGATAATCACGAAATGCCACCATCGTATCCATATCGGCGCCTGCCAAGTCTACTCCCGGTATAGTATGAAAACGAATCAGATTGATACGGCAATCCAACCCCCGTAGAAGTTTCAACAATTCTTTAGCATACAACAACGAATCATTTACCCCCTTAAAGACAATATATTCAAAAGATAACCTACGCTGTTTACTAAAATCATATTTTTTAAGTATATCTACCATTTCTGTTATGGAGAAAGCTTTTTCCGCAGGCATCAATTCACGACGTTGCAAAGGTACCGGTGAATGCAGGCTTATTGCCAAATGACATTCGGATTCCTCAATAAAATACTGCAATCCCTTGCGTAACCCTACGGTAGAGAGGGTTATTCGTTTAGGACTCCAGCCATATCCGTAGGAAGAAGTCATGATATCTAAGGCTTTCAGTACTTCATCAAGATTATCTAAGGGTTCTCCCATACCCATCATTACAATGTTCGTCAGCTTATCCCGCTCCGGAAGAGAACTTATTTGATTGATAATTTGGTTGGCAGTAAGATTGGAGGCAAATCCTTGTTTACCGGTCATACAAAACTTGCAGTTCATTTTGCAGCCCACTTGCGAAGATACGCAAAGTGTAGCACGGTCTTCTTCCGGAATATAAACCGCTTCTATAAAGCGCCCCTCACCTACCTTATATAAATACTTCACAGTACCATCTACTGATCGCATCACATCCACAGGTGCAGCAATGCCCACTTCGTAGATATCTTTCAATATATCCCGGTGTTTCAATGACAAGTTCGTCATGTCATCAATAGAGTTTACTTTCTTGTCGTACAACCATGAAGCAATCTGTTTGGCAGTAAAACCGGGCATTCCCAGTCTCTTCACCACCTCCTGCAGTTCAACGAGCGTTAATCCTAATAGGGTTTGTTTCGGCATAATTATCTATTAATCTTCCGGTTTATCTTTGCAAAGGTAGGAATAAAGTTGCATAAAGCAATCACTGACACAGAAAAGAAATATACATATAAAGAAAAGCCGCCTGACAAGACATCAGACGGCTTTATATCTAAAAATAAACTATCTTTTTTAGAAGAATAAGTAACGGCTATCTTTTACATCAGCCTTCAAATACAAATCATTAAGGAACTGACTTGCTACACGAGCATGCATGTTCTGCGCCGTTGCTTCCTCTCCTTCCTGATTATAAGTTTCGTTCAGCTTCTCCTTTGCATACGGTTGAAGCACAAACACCCCGCCATTTCCTTTAATAGGGGCGCTCAATTGATTCAACTCGGCAATAGATGCATAAGCGCCTACCAACGGTTCACTGGTACGCAACACCGGAACATAAGCAGGAGCAGCAAAAGTAACATGTTTTACAGAATCGCTGACAGCATCCGCCAAACCTTTATATTGTTCGAACGAAGATATGCCGGCAGCCTTTACGTCAGCCATAATCTTCTCTGCTTTCTTATCACGGAGCAATTCAATTCTCAATTGGTCTCTTACCAAAGCCAACGGACGATACCCTTCCGGAATAATGCCGGAAACACTAACAACCAGCATACGGTCACTTTCACCACATTCATACAAGCCGGAAACTTCACCAACTTTTGCAGAGAAAGCCCATCTCAGAGCTTCTTTAGAACCTCTGATACCGCCAATAGCATGTTCAGAACTATACAAATCATTTCTATCCAACAATTTGTAACCTGCATCTTCCGCATTAGCCATCAACTTATCCAAAGTGGGGTTAGCAGCAATAAACTGACTGAAGTCATTATATGCTTTGCTGTATGTTTCTTTACTGAAGTCTACCGGACGTTTGATAATAGCTACTTTATATTTGTCTTTAACCGCTTTCTTGTTTGTTACCTGCAGAATCACATTTGCCTGTACCAAATTCAGATTAGCCAATTCGTTCTGACCAAGAGTTGCAATGGTATTCACATACTTCAGATTATCGCCATCCAACTGTGCGCCTTCATAATTAGCAGAAGAAATCCATGTAGATTCACCTGTCTGACCATATTTCTTAGCAACATCCGCAAAATTTGCGCCACCCTTGATTGCATTATAAATACTGTCCGCCAATGTTTTTGTCTTAGCAGCATCTTCTGCCATCACTTGTATCTGACGGTATTCGATAGAATCCGCCATCGAAGCAGCAGCCAGTTTTTTGAATGAGTTAATAGTATTGTCGGATGCATTATAGTATGGGCCATAAACACCACCTACCGAAACAGAGTCCAAACGCGCAGTAACATCTGTAGGCAACGATGTAGAAGTATAATACAAATCTACATAAGGCACCTCAGAACCTGTAGCACGAATAAAAGTAGTGTAATCACCCGGAGTACTTGCAAGTTGTTCCGTATATTCATCTACTTCTTTCTGGATAGCCTCTCTGTCTTCAGGGCTTGCGGTTACCTGCACATCAATGAACTTAATGTTACGGGTTTCTGCATATTGTCTGAATTGCTCTTTCTTCTTATTATAAGCATCTTTCAAGTCGCCCTCTGTAATTGTTACGGTAGAGTCCGCAACAGAAGAAAAAGGAATAGCAGCCAACAGCAAGTCGAATTGGTCAACTCTGGCATTAAAAGCGTCCTGGGCTTCTACCGGATTAGAGAACAGGGATTTAGTTACCAAAGCCTGGTACTTTTCAGCCAAACGGGTCTGTACAAGTTGCTTTTCAATGAAAGACCAGAATTTATACATAGCTCGCGACTGTTCTACGTACTGTGCCGGCATTTGTGACTGATCCATTTTAGAATAGTCTACCAAAAACTTCTTCAACATATCTTTGTCGAAAGCGCCGGTCTGAGGGTTATAGAACGGTGTTTGTTGCAGCATAGGATGTACACCTGCATCAATAATCGATTGGAGTTCCGCCTTTGTCACTGTTAAGCCCAGCTTTTTCGCTTCATTTTCAATCAGTTTATTGTTAACGTAATTTCTCCATACCTCATCTTTGATCTGGTTGGCTTGTTCATCGGAGAGCGCATTTGTATTGCCGGATAATTTCACAACTTCCGTGTACTCTTCTACCAAACTTTGATATTCCGGAGCAGAAAGCGCCTCTCCATCCACTTCTCCTACATCTTGTGACTGATGTGGCTGAATTACTTTCCACGCATCTCCTGCAATGAAAGCAAACAGCGCCAAACCAATAACAATCACCAATAAAGGTCCTTTAGACCGAATGCTTTGTAATGTTGCCATTTTAGTTAATATGATTTATTTGTTTATTATTATTTTACTATAAACTTTTATTTTAGCGCACGAAGATACAAAAAATGCTAATACGCATCTATTTATTCTTTAAAAATTTACGCCATCACTCCATTATTCAATGACTTTAAGGCGTACCAACTCTATTTTTGTAGCCGTAACCTTAATAATTTTGAACTTAAAGTTATCAATAGCCACTACCTCATGCAACTTGGGAAAGCTCTGATAACGATTCAGGATCAATCCTCCTACCGTCAGATATTCATCCGATTCCGGCAAATCAAGATTAAATGTTTCGTTTACTTTCTCTATTTCCAGGCGAGCAGACAGCACATACTCATGCTCGTTTATTTGCTTGCAGACATACGAAGTATTATCATGTTCATCTTCAATATCCCCAAATATTTCTTCAACCAAGTCCTCCAGGGAAACAATGCCCGACGTACCGCCAAATTCATCTACCACCACGGCAATCGTTTTCTTTTGCTGCATAAATAGCTTCATCAATTTATGCGCCGCCATTGTTTCGGGCACAATAGGTACTTCTTTCACGTTGTTACGCCAATCGGCAGGATTACGAAACATCTCAGATGAATGAATATAGCCAACTACATTATCTATATTTCCGTCATAGACAATAATCTTGGAAATACCCGATTCTACAAAAAGACTTTTCAATTCTTCCAAAGACGTATCCAAATCAACCGCTACCACTTCTGTCCGGGGAACAATGCAATCACGTATTTTTATGCTCGAAAAGTCAAGTGCATTCTGGAATATCTTCACTTCCGTATCCAACTCTTCTTCATCTCTCGCACTATCAATACCGGATTGAACGAAATAATCCAAATCGACTTTCCCGAAAGCCTTCTCTGACGCTTCTTTAGTTATCTTCATACCAAACACGCGCAGGAAAAGATAAGATAACCCAGACGCCAGCCATGATATTGGAAAAAGCACGATATAGCATATTAAAAGCGGAAAAGCGCAAACCTTCAATACAAGATTAGGATTAATTTTGAATAAGGTTTTAGGAAGGAATTCACCCGTAAGCAGAATGATAAGAGTGGAGATTATCGTCTGCAACAAAAGTTCCACAAAATCATTGGAAATCAACCCTCCCAATAAATGAGTATTAATAACCTGCGCCATCAGGATACCATAAATCACCAGCGCAATATTATTACCTACCAACATGGTAGAGATAAAATTATTGGAGTTGCGGAAGAAATAAGAGAGGATCCGTGAACTGAATCCCACTTTGCGTTCCATCTCAAAACGCAATTTATCCACGGAAACAAAAGCAATCTCCATGCCTGAAAAAAAGGCGGAAAAAGCTATAGTTATCAATAAATAAATATAGGTATCCATCATTCTGGTTTAATAGTATCGGTTTTAACGCTATCGGTTCTTAAGCTATCGCCAGGCGCTTCTCCATCTTCCACATAAAATACTCCTTCTGTCTTAAAAAAACGATATTTATTCAGTTGCTCATCAGACTCAAAACCACGGGCGTAAATAACCTGATCAGGCTGTTCTATGCGAACCCGTTGATCGGAGTAAACCCTATGCTTATTTTGATCCCAATACAACAACTCGGTATTGAACTTCTCTCCTTTCAGGTTCTCAATATCTACATTACCTATCAACTTCCACAAGCGCTCTTTATCATAATAATAGGCTGTATCCGACTTGATACTGGCCTCAACATTAAAGACCGAATCAAACTTTTCCAGATAAATACCTTTTTCAAACGCCCAATAGGAAGGTGACTTACGGTCAAAAACCAACCATTCTTCCGTATTGATACGATACCGGGTAATGCCGGAATCGGAAATAAGAGTCCTCACCCCTTCTGTATCCATCACAGGCAGGGAGTCGCGTTCAGTTATAGCTGCTCCCATCTCCTTGCCTCGTCCGGAGCAGGCGGAAAATAAAAGAAGCATAACCATTGCCCCGAAGACAATGGTTATGCTCATAATCCTATGACAGAGAATGTTACTTCGTTGTTGTAACAACATACTGTTATTATCGAATCGTTGTGCTTTCGCCAATCCAACCACCGACAGTGATACGGTCACCAGCTTTATAGCCTAACATAAAAAGATCTTCAGCTTTCGGGGTATAACGGGCATAAGTTGAAATCAATTCGTTTGCCTTATCAGTAACAGACGAGTCAATAGCCTTAGCACGCTGCAACTTATCAATTACGACAAAATATGTACACTTATTCAAAGCGGATTCATCACTCCAGTTCGGGCTGGAAGCATAAATCTGTGCAAGCAGAATATATGCATTACCATAATCTTCTTTATAACTGATTGCTTTCTGCACATAACTTCTGGCTTGTGATAATTTCTTTGCATCTAACAAAATAGCAGCCACAGTATAAGCCAACGGCGCTTTTTTCTCTGCATCCGTTTCCAGATTCAAACCTTCGTCAAAGTATTTGATAGCTGCCTCATAATCACCTTTCTTATATGACATATATCCGCATCCGGTAGCTGCATCAGCAGTAGGATTTATCTTGTACATGTAGTAAGAAGCTTGGAAATATGCTTCGCTTTCTGTACACCTCATCATTTTCAGAACGGAAATAGCTTTCTTCAAATAAGTAGAATCCGATTGGCTCGCTTCAATCTTAGGGCCATAAATATTCTGCAAAGACTCACAGTCAGCAGTACCACTATTAATAAACATAGCCTCAAGATTGGCTTTTATTTGCTGCAAATTGGCTTTCTTGGCAGCATTTTCCTCTGCTGCAACTGCTTCGTCCGCATATTCGGAAACAGTCAGATAATCCTGAATGAATTGTTCTTTGTGATTAGCATCAATCTTCAATTTATTCAAAGACATATCCAGAAAATAATGCAAAACCGCACCGTCCGAACTAGCCTTTTCAGCATCAACAGATTCTTTAAACCATGTGTATGCCTGATTAACATCCAGCTTGGGAGCATAAGTAATGTAGTCAATGACTTTAGTACCCAATGAAGAAGCAACAGACGGAACTTTCATGCCTTTGGCTGCAAATTCCGGAATATATTTGCCTCTCAGATCATACACTTCCATCAATTCATCAAAGTACTTTTTATAGTCCGCAGAGTTACGGTCTTTTATTTCCCCCAAGAATGAGCGCAAAATCTTGATACCATCAGAAAATGTATAATATCTTAGGGTAGGGCAGTCCGCCATCACTTGTTTCCAAGGTTCATACGCACTTTTAAAATCTCCGGCCTTCACACTTGAGTTGGAAAGGCTACTGTTCTTGTTACAATCTTCGTTCTGTGCAAAAGCACCGGCCACTCCACCCGAAAGGAGTAAGACAGCTACAAGCTTTTTAATTTTCATTGTATATCAATTTTTAGTTGTTATATTACATTTGTTTTTTCATTTACTCTACTTTACGCTTCCAGAACCAGCGTTCATTGAACGTCACACCAATACAAACACGCAAGGTATTCTCGTTCACAAAGCCACTTTCCGCACCTTGCATTCCCACATACTGCGCAGACAGACTTATCACAGAACGATTCCGCGGAAGAGGTAAAGCAAAACCAGCCGTAAGCCCGTATTCATTTGCTGCGCTCATGCCCCTTACCTTATAGTAAGGTTTGGAATAATAAGCTCCCAAACGATATTTAATATGTGAGAAATAACTTCTTCCCATTTCATTCGGAATATATTCTGCACCGACAGAAATCTTAGTACGGTTACAGAAAGCATCCGGGTCATTCATAAACGTTACATCACCCCACTTTTGGAACATAACATCCATACCCACAGTCAGACGGTTATTATATGTATAAGTCACGCCCGCCCCCAGCGTTATAGGAGTTCCTAAAGTTAACGTCGTATCTTTTGAGTTTGTCGTATATCCATTAGATGGATTTCCCATCATATTCGTCACAGTAGATTCATTACTCAAGTTATGCCCCGGTGAGAAAACAACACCTAATGTGGCGGAATGCTTCTTTCCGAATTGCTGCGTATATTGCGCACCAAAATCAAGCTTGTAACTCTGTACAGACATACTTTCCTGTTTTATTGAACCATATTTAGTTCCATCAAGGGGAAAACTTATATTTCTGGAATGTGATATATCTCCCCAAAGATACGAAATATTCGCACCAACAGAAAGATTTTCTAATATTTTAAAACCTGCACCTACATAAAGTTGATGTAATCCACCCTCACCCGAATATTTTGTAGAATATGAACTTCCGGAAAATTCTTCATTTTCATTGTAACTTTCCATACTGTATCCCACATTGGAATAGGGCAACATTCCGATACTCATAGCACCTCGTTTGGACAGGCGGAACAACATCGTGATATAGTCAAAACTGGAATTCTTGGCATTCCGTTTTACAATACCATCACTAAAGTTCGTGTTTTGCAAGGAAATACCGCCGTCAAACATAAAGGTTAACGAATCAACGGCAGTATAAGCAGCAGGATTTGCAAAATTAGTATGAGATCTGTCACGCAAACCATAAGCAATACCGCCCATCGCCTTACTATTACCCGATCCCTGGTCTGCCAACTGTCCATACCCGTATCTTGTATAAGGGGAATTAGTATTATTCTGAGCAACTGTCACTCCAGATATTATCGTGAGCAAGAGCACTAAAAGTGTTTGTCTATATCTTGTCATTATTATAGTTTAAAATTCGGTTTAATCCTTTCAATACTAAAAATCTATCTGCAAAGATGATACTTTTTAAGTTTGTAGCAAAAGAAAAATCATCCCCGCCCGTTAAAAAAACCAAAAGTTCAGGATATTTATGTTTCAAAGCCGTTATGTAGCCCAAAATTTCATATTCCAGACCATTCAAAACTCCTGCACGAATAGCAGTTTCAGTATCTTTTCCCATCGGAAGTTCACGACCTTCACGCTGCACCATAGGCAAGCGACTGGTAAATTGGTGAAGCGCCCGAAAACGCATTTGCATGCCGGGAGATATATTCCCGCCATGATAACGCCCGTCAGCGTCCACAAATTCATACGTGATGCAAGTGCCGGCATCTATCACCAGAATGTCTTTCCCGGGAAATTGCTCGTTAGCGCCCACTACAGCCGCCATGCGGTCGTATCCCAATGTTTCGGGAGTTTCATAGAGGTTCGCTACCGGCAGGGGGGTTGTCTCATTCAGCCAAAGTACAGGTATGGAAAGTGAAGCCAACTGCTCCACCACTTGCTCTTTCAAGTCGATTACAGTAGCAACGATTGCTTTCTCAAAATGATATTTATGATAAATACCGGGCAAATGGTCCAAGTTTTCATTAGAGTCATACGCCACTTCTAACAGTGATACACCATCAAAGACAGCTATTTTTGCCACTGTATTTCCTATATCAATAACCAGATTCACTGAATGTAGATTCATTTTCGGGCACAAAGATACAACTTTTTTCCATCAAAACTCGTCATTAGCATAAAGAAAGTTGAATGTGGCTTGTTGATACAAAAAGGACGCGGTCGAAAGCATTCTCTTTGAGACATGTCTTTCTTCGCGTCCTTTATAATCGAATATATTTTCTATAAATTGCGAAAACAGAATCGGCAACAGGTCACAATTAAAAGTTTAGCGAACTGTTATCCGTTTGAAGATTGATTTTATTCGAAATCTTCGTATAGCAAATACTTTTTACGCATAGCTTTGTATTCCGCCAATTCCTCCTTCCAGCTGTCACGTATTTGTTCTTCAGTCCAGCCTTCCAACATTTGTTTTCTCAGCTTATCGGTTCCTGCCAGCTTATCAAAGAATTCGGGACGGGCGAAGAACTTATCCGGGCTTTTCTTATAGAAATCCAATACGTATTTTAATGTGAATTTTATGCTATCGGCATCGAGGCTACGCAAGTCTACACCATAGCACAACTTACCTTGTTGTTCTACATGAAGCGCCATACCTTCCTTTGATCCCGGAGTAAATGTAAAATCACCAAATGATGGGTCAGAATAACCAATCACCTGGAAAGGGAAATCCGTACCTCTACCTATACTGCAATCCGTACCTTCGAAAAGACAAAGTAATGGGAATAAACGTACCGACAAATGATTAGGTAAACTCGGCGATGGTATTACGGGCAGCTCGTATCTTGACTTATGAGTATAGTTTTTCAATGGAATGACAGTCAGTTCACTCTTTTTCCCATCTTTGAGCCAACCTTCTCCATTGATCATCTGAGCCAGTTCACCTATGGTTAGTCCGTGTATCATGGCCACTTTGTGGTAACTGATGTTTGATTTGAACTTATCATCTTTGCGTACAGGACCATCGACTTGTTCTCCATTAGGATTTGGACGGTCAAGTACCATTACCGGACGATTATTGTCGGCGCATAATTGCATTACATTATGCATTCCGACAACATAAGTATAGAAACGAGCTCCAACATCCTGTATATCAAAAATCATAATATCAACCGAACTAACCAAAGAGTCTGCCTGGTGATTCTCTCCATAAAGGGAATATAAAGGTAAACCGGTTTGCGCATCAACATCATTATTCACATCTTCTCCCCGTTCAATGGTTCCTCGAAAGCCATGTTCAGGTATAAACGCAAACTTTAAATCAACACCATTTTCCAATAGAATATCAACCAAATGTTTATCGCCGGCAATAGTTGTCTGATTAGCCATCAATCCTACTTTTTTGCCTTTCAACATAGGCAGGTAGACATCAAGTTGTTCTGCACCCGTAAGTATCTTTTCAGACTCGGATACTGCTTGCTTTCCTTTACAACCGGAACCTAACATTCCAATTATTACAAATAAAATAAATGCATTCTTTTTCATGGTAATTTGGATATTTATATAATTAATACAATATGTTTCAATGCTTTTAGCCACAATCAGCATATAAAGCAAAAGAGATGTGGGAATTCTTTCTGACCCTGATATAGTGCTGTACAAATATGTATTTATTTTCTTTAAACCCCTGCAAAGCTTCGGTATATTTAATATTTAATAGTATAATTTTTATTATTTAATTATTAAATCTACTTATTCCTGAATTGCTAAATAGATTCGGAATGAGTTGATTAATAACGATTTATGCTAAAAACACCACTTCAGACAAATGCAAATTATTAGATATAATACCCAAAATAACAAAATTAGTACTTATAATATTAAAAATAAAGATTATCTTTGGTGCAATCATCATTTCACTTACTTATAGAATACTATTTATTACTGATGCGTTAAATATCAAATAAATTTAGTTCTTTGAAATTTTGGTTTTGATTGAGTGATTCTCTGGTAGGCTTTTCTAATAACTCTCGGATATTAATCTTCTCAAGAGCGGAAACACCTAACAATATTGCTACTTCCGATATTGAATATGAAGTGTTGCATGACACCTTAATTCTTGCTACGAGAAGATAAGTACAGATAGCCGCCCACAAGTGTGTCTTAACCGCATTCTCTGAATGTCCCCACAAGGTTTTGATGGTCAGATTCCCCTTTATCCATTTGAAAAAGGTCTCTATTTGCCATCTATTCCTGTAGATATTGGCAACTTCCAGGGCGCTTATCTCGAAATGGTTTGTGATGAACTCAAGTTCTTCCTCTTTTTCGGAGTCATAGAACTTCACCAACCTGAAAGCTTCCGGGTAATACTTCTTGGGGTGATATCCCATTAGCTTGATGGTATGGTCACTTCGGAGTCCGGTCATCTCATCAATGTTGTAGTTGGTATCGACAACCTCGTACTTCATGTTCCTTTTGGCTCTCGTAATGAAGTAAGCATTGTTCTTATGAATACGATAGAGAGCTTCAAAATCCACATATGCTTTATCCATTGCATATATAGCCCAAGGAATGATTTCTATAATATCCAAGACATTGCTGTCATGCCACTTGCCGTGAGTTACGTGAATGAAGGCCGGAATGCTACCTCGCAAATCAAGAAGAGTGTGCATCTTCACAGCTCCCCGTTCATATTTGCCATATGCCCAGGACATCAGTTTGATGCTACAAGATATCGTTGTAGAGTCCAATGCAAATATATCCCAATCGGGTAGCCAGACACCGGGAATATGCTCTCTGGCGTATTTAGATCTGACAATACTAATCAGAAGATGCCCCAATTCTTCAAAGATACGATAATCCCGTCTTTCTCCTGCTCTTGAAAGTGAAGACTCATTTACGGTTTGACCGAAGCCAAGATGGTAGAGGCTTTTCTCATGAGCACTAAGGCAAAGGCATATATCCCGAAGAGAATTGCAGGCTGTTAACTGCCCGAAGACAAGATGAAGCAGATGGTTATAACTCGTTAAGTGACGGTAGCGATAATCGCCCTTATACTTCTCGATAATCTTACTAAACTCATACTTGGGAAGATAACCTATAACCTGAGCAAAGACAAACTTACCTTTATTCATAATCTTGCAGCATTATTAAGCAGCAAAATTAAGCACTCAAATCAAATCAAAAAAACAAAGATCTATTGTAAAATGCTATATATAAACAAGTTAATAACTAATGATGCGAAGTTAACGCATCACTAATATATGGAATATACAAGAGATGGTCGGTTGGGCTTGATGGATATACCAGATGGAATGATTTTCAAGCTGAAACACAAATCTTGGGAGAGAAATTTCATACTTTGGGTGCGAAATACACCACTCCAAAATGGAGTGTAGGCCTAAGAACATTCACTCCTTTTTCAAAATATTACGATCAGAAGGTTATTATTAATAAATCCCAATTACTACCAAGTACATCACATGTTTATACCGACAATATGAGAGGGGCTTTCATTCTTACATTCTCAGCCAATATAAACTTTGGCCGACAGTTTAAAGCAGGAAATAAACGCCTTAACAATGATGATTCTGATGCGGGGATTATGTCGGGGAGCAAAGAATAAGTAGTAAGTAGTAAGTAGTTAGTAGTTAGTAGTTAGTAGTTAGTAGTTAGTAGTTAGTAGTTAGTAGTCTTGCTTATATCTTAAGTAGCTTTAACTACTTGCTACTTGCTACTTACTACTTACTACTACAGCATCAACAATGCAGCCTAATTTATTCAACAGAATTGGGGTAATTCTGATTAGTAAACATTATCTTTGCACCGAAATGAAACGAATCATCCTTTTATTAATAATAGGTGTATTTTGCGCCTCTGCTCTGAAGGCGCAACCCAATGACTCCATCCGCATCAGCCTGCTGACGTGTGATTCCGGAGAAGAAATATATTCCCTCTTCGGACACACTGCCATCCGCTATGAAAATCCGGAAAGAGGCATTGATGCAGTATTCAATTATGGAATATTCAGTTTTAATACTCCCAACTTTATCCTGCGTTTTGCTTTGGGTGAAACGGATTACCAACTGGGAGTTAACAGCTACGAACGCTTCTCTTCCGAATATGCCTACTACGGACGTGACGTATGGCAACAAAACCTCAATCTCAATCCCGGGGAAAAGGAACGGCTTGTCAGTCTGCTGGAGGAAAATTATCAGCCGGAAAATCGTATATACCGTTACAATTTCTTTTATGACAACTGCGCAACCCGTCCGCGCGACCAGATAGAGAACGCTATAAACGGCACTTTGCAATATGCGGACAATATGACAGACTCCAATATGGGAATAAGTTTCAGGGACATCATCCATCAATACACGAAAGGTCATCCTTGGTCGCGCTTTGGTATTGACCTCTGCATAGGTAGCGAGGCAGACCGCCCCATAAACCGCAGACAGATGATGTTTGCTCCTTTCTATGTAAAGGATTTCTTTGATAAAGCAGAAATAATAGACAATGAGGGAAATAGAAGGCCTCTTGTACGGGACGAGGAAAAAATAGTAAACGTAGAATTCCGTGCAGAAAACGCAACTTCAGAAGGCATTACCCCCATGCAAGCCGCCTTGCTTCTTTTTATGGTAGTAGTTGCCGCAACGATTTATGGCATCAAACACCGGAAAAGTTTATGGGGAATAGATTTGTTCCTGTTTTTTGCCGCAGGAGTAGCCGGGTGTATTCTTGCCTTTCTTGCCGTTTTCTCCCAACATCCGGCTGTAAGTTCCAACTATTTACTTTTCGTATTCCATCCTTTACACTTATTTTGCCTTCCGTGGATGATAAACAAGGTAAGGAAACAGCGAAAAAGCAAATACATGATATTAAACTGCATTGTTTTAACACTTTTTATACTGCTTTGGGCGATAATACCACAAAGATTCGACTTAGCTGTATTACCTTTGGCACTCTGTTTGTTGATACGTTCAGCAAGCAACCTCATTCTGACATACAAAAAGAGGGTTGACCCCAAAAAGAGATAAATGAAAAAGGGACTGATAACTTCCATACTCGCACTGACTTTTACCGGTCTGCAAGCGCAATCACTGCCTGCCACCCCTAAACTGGTGGTAACGCTCACGATTGACCAACTGCGTACGGACTATATGGAAGCATTTTCTTCCCTTTATGGAGAAAAAGGATTCAAAAGACTGATGCGCGAAGGAAAGGTATTCTGCCAAACGGAATTTCCTTTCAACGACATAGATCGTGCCTCTGCCATCGCCGCTATTTACACCGGTACAACACCCTCCATGAACGGCATCATCGCCCGGCATTGGATGGATGTAAGCACCTTACGGTCGGTGAATTGCGTAGACGATTCCGCTTTCATGGGCAATTACACCGATGAAAGTTCTTCTCCCTCCCAACTGCTCACCTCAACCATAACCGACGAACTTAAAATCACCACCCGGAACAAAGGATTAGTATATGCCATCGCCCCTACACGCGATGCCGCCATCCTCGCCGCCGGACATTCGGGAAACGGCGCTTTCTGGTTAAACGAAAGTACCGGAAAATGGTGTAGCACTACTTATTACAGCGAATTTCCGTGGTGGGTAAACCAATATAACGACAGCCGGTCTCCCGATTATCGCATTCGCGATATGGTGTGGGAGCCGATACACCCCATTACGAGTTATACTTTTCTGCCGGAATGGCGAGATCAGCCTTTTAAATACAAGTTTGACAGTGAACGCCTCAACAAGTTCCGCCGCCTGATAGCCAGCCCATTTATCAATGATGAGGTAAACCTGCTGACAGAGGAACTTTTAGGCAAAAGCACCATCGGCAAAGATAATGTACCCGACATACTGGCATTAACCTATTATGCCGGAAACTACAACCACAAGAGTACGCAGGAATGTGCTATGGAGATGCAGGATACATACGTGCGCCTTGACCGCAGCATTGCTTCCCTGCTCGACCTTATCGACCATAAAATCGGCCTGCATAATGTACTTTTCTGCATTACTTCTACCGGTTACGCAGATTCCGAAGCTCCCGACCTCGGACTGTACCGCATTCCGGGCGGTGAGTTCCACCCGAACCGTTGCTCTACCTTGCTCAATATGTACCTTATGGCTACTTATGGCGAAGGACAATATGTAGAAGCATATTATAACCGGCAAATCTATCTGAATCATAAGCTGATAGAGAACAAACAATTGGACTTGGCAGAGATACAAGACAAATCCGCCGATTTCCTGATACAATTCAGCGGTGTAAATGAGGCATATTCCGCTCATCGCTTGTTGCAAGGTCCTTGGTCGCCCCAAATTGAATTGGTTCGCAACGCTTTCCACCGAAAACATTCCGGCGACTTACTGATTGACATACTTCCCGGATGGACTATTGTTAATGAAAATACTACCGACCACCGTGTAGTGCGTCATGCAAACATCCCCGCCCCGCTTATTCTTTTAGGTGGAGAAGTAAAGCCCGAAGTCATTCGGACTCCTGTCAATATTACCCGTATAGCGCCTACGCTAACAAGCGTGATGCGCATCCGCGCCCCCAATGCCTGCACGGCTACTTCTATATTTTTTTAATGTAACTTTGTATCCGGGACACAAAGTCTACTTGAATCAAACCAGTAAATAATAATAAAAATAAATATAAAATGGGATTTAATGAACTTATAAGCTCGATTTTCGGCAATAAATCGACACGGGATATGAAAGAGATTCAGCCGTGGGTAAATAAAATAAAAGCTGTTTATCCGGAAATTGCCGAACTTGACAATGACGCCCTACGCGCCAAGACTGAAGAGCTGAAAGCATATATCTGCAATTCCACCACAGAAGAACGCATAAAAGTGGAAGAATTGAAAGCGGGTATTGAAAGCATCGAACTGGAACATCGCGAAGAGGTTTTCGTACAGATAGACAAAATAGAAAAGGATATACTGGAAATCTACGAAAAAGTCCTCAATGAAATTCTGCCTGTAGCATTCTCCATTGTGAAGGAAACTGCCAAACGTTTCTCCGAAAATGAAGAAATCGTAGTAACGGCAACTGACTTTGACCGCCACCTGGCTGCTACAAAAGACTTTGTACGCATTGAAGACGACAAGGCAATCTATCAGAACCACTGGGTAGCGGGCGGCAACGAAATAACCTGGAACATGATACACTATGATGTACAGTTGTTTGGCGGTGTAGTATTGCATAAAGGTAAGATTGCCGAAATGGCAACCGGTGAAGGTAAAACATTGGTAGCCACCTTGCCGGTATTCCTTAACGCTTTAACCGGAAACGGTGTACATGTGGTTACCGTGAACGACTACCTGTCAAAACGTGACTCCGAATGGATGGGACCGCTTTATATGTTCCACGGCCTAAGCGTGGATTGCATAGACAAACACCAACCCAACTCCGATGCACGCCGCAAGGCATATCTGGCAGACATCACGTTCGGCACCAACAATGAATTCGGTTTCGACTACCTGCGTGACAATATGGCGATCAGTCCGAAAGACCTTGTACAACGCCGGCATAATTACGCAATTGTCGATGAGGTTGACTCCGTATTGATTGACGATGCCCGTACACCATTAATCATCTCCGGTCCGGTACCTAAAGGTGAAGATCAATTGTTTGAGCAACTCCGTCCGTTGGTGGAACGCCTCGTGGAAGTACAGAAAAAACTGGCTACCCAATATCTTGCCGATGCCAAACGGCTCATTGCCTCTGACGATAAGAAAGACCAGGAAGAAGGTTTCCTTGCCTTATTCCGTAGCCACAAAGCACTACCGAAAAATAAGCCTCTGATTAAATATCTCAGCGAACAGGGCATCAAAGCCGGTATGCTGAAGACAGAGGAAATCTACATGGAGCAGAACAACAAGCGCATGCACGAAGCAACCGATCCGCTGTACTTCGTAATTGATGAAAAACTGAACAGTGTAGACCTGACAGATAAAGGTGTGGATTTGATTACCGGCAACTCGGAAGATTCCACTCTATTCGTACTACCTGATATTGCCGCCCAACTTTCCGAATTGGAAAATGAGACTGACCTGACCGACGAACAGCGTCTGGAAAAGAAAGATGAGTTAATGACCAATTATGCCATCAAGTCCGAACGCGTACACACCATTAACCAATTGCTGAAAGCATATACCATGTTCGAGAAAGATGATGAATACGTTGTTATCGAAGGACAGGTGAAGATTGTGGACGAACAGACCGGACGTATCATGGAAGGCCGCCGCTATTCCGATGGTTTGCACCAAGCCATTGAAGCCAAGGAACGTGTGAAAGTGGAAGCAGCCACACAGACATTCGCAACTATCACTTTGCAGAATTACTTCCGTATGTATCACAAACTCTCCGGTATGACCGGTACGGCGGAAACGGAAGCAGGTGAATTATGGGACATTTACAAATTGGACGTTGTAGTTATTCCAACCAACCGCCCCATTGCACGCAAGGATATGAACGACCGCGTTTACAAGACCAAACGCGAAAAGTATAAAGCTGTTATCGAGGAAATCGAACAATTAGTAAAAGCCGGACGTCCTGTACTGGTAGGTACTACATCTGTAGAAATTTCCGAGATGCTGAGCAAAATGCTTGCCATGCGTAAAATCGCACACAATGTATTGAATGCCAAACTACACCAGAAAGAAGCTGATATCGTAGCCACAGCAGGTATGAGCGGTACGGTAACCATTGCTACCAACATGGCAGGCCGTGGTACGGACATCAAACTAAGCCCGGAAGTAAAAGCCGCAGGCGGTTTGGCAATCATCGGTACCGAACGCCATGAGTCACGACGTGTAGACCGCCAGTTACGCGGACGTTCCGGCCGTCAAGGCGACCCGGGTTCTTCCGTATTCTTCGTATCTCTGGAAGACGACTTGATGCGCCTGTTCTCCTCCGACCGTATAGTGAGCGTAATGGACCGCCTCGGTTTCAAGGAAGGTGAAATGATTGAGCATAAAATGATTTCAAACTCTATTGAACGTGCACAGAAGAAGGTGGAAGAGAATAACTTCGGTATTCGTAAGCGCTTGCTGGAATATGACGATGTGATGAACAAACAACGCACAGTTGTCTATACCAAGCGCCGTCATGCCTTGATGGGCGAACGTATCGGAATGGACATTGTTAATATGATTTGGGATCGTTGTGCAGTCGCTATCGAAGCTCCTGACTACGAAGATTGCAAAATGAGTTTCTTACAAACCCTTGCCATGGAGATTCCTTTCTCGGAAGAACAATTCCGTAATGAAAAGAAAGAGAAACTTGCGGAAGAAGCCTTCAGTGTAGCTATGGAACAATTCAAACGCAAGACAGAGCGCTTGGCGCAAGTTGCATATCCGGTTATCAAACAGGTGTACGAAACGCAAGGACACATGTACGAAAACATTCTTATTCCTATCACGGACGGCAAGCGTATGTACAATATCTCTTGCAGCCTGAAAGCCGCCTACGAAAGTGAGTGTAAAGAAGTAGTGAAGGCTTTCGAGAAGTCTATCCTATTGCACGTCATCGACGAATCGTGGAAAGAGAACCTCCGTGAACTGGACGAACTGAAACATTCGGTACAGAATGCAAGTTACGAACAGAAAGATCCGTTGTTGATTTATAAACTGGAGTCGGTAAATCTATTCGACAGTATGGTGGATAAAATCAATAATCAGACAATATCTATCCTGATGCGCGGACAAATTCCTGTGCAAGAACCTCAAGATATACGTCGGGCTGCTCCTGAAAAGAAGCAGGATATGAGCAAATATCGTGAACAGAAGCAAGATCTGAATGAACTGAATGACCCGAATCAGCAGGCTGCTGCCCAGCAAGACACACGCGAAGCAGTAAAACGTGAGCCGATTCGTTCTGAAAAAACAGTAGGACGTAATGACCCATGCCCTTGCGGAAGTGGTAAGAAGTACAAGAACTGTCACGGAAAGAACATTTGATAATAGACTCTTTGGCGGAATTTAATATATTCCGCCAAAGAGTATTGAATATAACTTCCGCATAATAACCAAACCTATACAAAAAGATTCATGTGACCTTTAAATAAGGAGAAAGCTTATGACTAAACACTGGAATTTCCTGTTATTCTGTTGCATCTTGTTGTTTGGCGGTTGCCAAAGCGTAGAGCAACTATCCATTGACTATATGGTTCCGGCAGAAATCAGTTTTCCTTCTACCCTCAAACGGGTAGCTGTAGTAAATAATATGCCTTCTATTCCGGACAATCAACTGATTGTCGATGAGCCTAAGGAAAAAGACAAGGCGGAAATAACCCGCCAGACAAAATATTATAATGGTAATCCTCAAATTGTCGTTGAATCATTGGCAGAGGCAATTGCTCAGGAAAACTATTTTGATTTAGTTGCCATTTGCGACTCCGCCCTACGGGCTAATGATATTATCCTACGCGAAAGCACACTTAGTAAAGAAGAAGTAGAAGAACTTACCGAAAGTTTGGATGTAGACTTTCTGATCGCCCTGGAAAACATACAGATACGTTCTCTCCGCAAAATAGAATATCAGCCTCAATGGGGCGTTTACGAAGCAACCTTAGATGCGAAAATTTACCCTACTTTTAAAATATATCTGCCCAAACGAAATGGACCGATGGTAACCATCAACGCTAATGACAGTATATTTTGGGAAAGGTTCGGCCAAAGCATGTCCTATACAAGTTCACAGCTTATTGATGACAAAAAGATGCTGGAAGAGGCATCCGAATTTGCAGGTACTATCCCTGTCAAGCATCTCTTACCCCAATGGAAGACTGTTGACAGATACCTGTTCACAGGCGGTTCAGTAAATATGCGCGACGCCGCCGTTTTTGTTCATGAAGAGAATTGGGATAGGGCAATCGAACTCTGGAAGCAAACGTATGAGAAAAAGAAGAAAGGAAAGATAAAGATGCATGCCGCCTATAACGTGGCATTAGGATACGAAATGAAAGACAGCATCAATACTGCGGAAGAATGGGCATTAAAAGCGCAAGAGATAGCATACGATATAGATAAAGTAGACAATAAGAAGAAACAGAATACTGTAGACATCAGCGAGGTGCCCAACTACCTTGTTGTTACCCGGTATTTGAACGAATTACAGGAACGAAAAGCCGGATTGATACGATTGGACGTACAAATGCAGCGATTTAAGAATGATTTTTAGTCTAATAATGCGAAGGTTATTATTTTTTTTATACCTTTGAACATTGATTAAGAAAGGATATTTATCATGAAATTGAGTCAAGCATCATTATCACTATTAGAAACAACCATAAAACAGGCAATCGGTAAGTTCACTTGCGGTTGTGAACAAACTGTTGTAACCGACATTCATCTGCAAGCCAACCAAAATTCCGGTGAGCTGTTTGTTTTTGATGATGAAGATGAAGAGTTAGCGAATATCACCATCGAAGAGTGGATGACTTATGAAGGGGATGATTTCTATGACAGTGTGGAACGTATCCTCTCTTCCCTGCTTAACACAATGAAAAGTCGTGGTACTTTTGACAAACTGACTATCCTGAAACCTTATTCATTTGTATTGGTAGACGATGAAAAAGAGACAGTCACCGAACTCATGCTGATGGACGACGACACCCTGCTCGTAAACGATGAATTATTGAAAGGGTTGGATGAAGAACTGGATACTTTCCTGAAAGAACTATTGGAAAAATAAGATATCCCACTTTTCTTTTCATTTTGCAGATACATGATAACGCCGACCTATTATGTTTCCAATCAGCGTTATCATGATTAAATTTATCTCCTTTACTACTTGATACGCACACCAAAGAATTTAGAACGTCCTGTTATGAAGAGGGTGTTTCTATCTTTACCTCCAAACTGCAAAGTAGAAGGCCGCTCAGGAACTGTTATCATTCCTTTCTTATTTCCGTCCTTATCAAAGATATAAATCTCTCCGTCGGTTATATACAAATTTCCATCCCGATCTACAGCAGAACCAAACTCCCCTTGTTCTACAAAATATTGCAAATTAGAGAGAGTGCCATCGGCAGCTACATCCATCTTCACCATCCTGCGATCATACTCATCAGATGTATAGAACAGTTTTCCGGGGTATGCTTCCAATAAAGAAGAACTACGGGATAAATCAAAGTAATGAGGAATAATAGTCTTCCCATCCGGCGCCAGGAAACACATTTCGGGAACATAAACCGATACTTCATTGAAATCATGGAAATCTCTCCAACGATTGGAAGGGTACAAAGCCTTATAAACATTCTTTACCTCTCCCATAGGGACACGCGGTAACAGGCGAATCGTTTCTTCGGGATTATCCGGATCCATAGAATATACCCTCATGGTATAAGCCGAATTCCCATAACCACTGAATGAGGTTCCTCTTGTGTCAGGCATCACAGGCATCCGTTCCGGTTTACCGTCAACCAGATAGCCGGCTTGTACATCGTAACGAAACAACACCAGCAAGTTATCTTGCGAATCAAAAGCCAGATTGGAAGGCTTCCACGGGAAATCGGCAACCAGCGACAAACTATTCGTTTCGACCGACCATTTGTAGATGCGGCGCATCCTATGTTCGCAGAAATAGATATTACCCTTACTGTCACGGGTGATACCTTCTATAAATTCAAAATCGGATGCCAATTGGTTGACCTTATTCATATCATTGGTCAGTGGTTGCTGATGAGGCTCTTTTCCTGTTACAATCAAACGCGAAAGTTCCCAAGGGCGTATGTTGATATCCTTATTAACGTCAAAGACTGCAATGTTATTCGTGTACTTTATCTGAGAGTAGTTATGCAAATTCAAGAAGGCCACATTCTCGCAATTACGGATACGGACAGAACTGTGGTAGGGTGTATTGACACGAATCACGCGGAACATATACAGGTTGGCAAACGTCATATCCTTGCAATCATCCATCTCTATCGGCTGGCAGTCAGAGCTTTCACGACTCTCTTCCTCTGTCTGCATACAATAGACTTTCCAGTTGGACACTTTACTGAAACGGACTTCATTCCGCACATGATGTTCGATAGACATGGCATAAACACGACTGGGGGTATTTGTGTTGTTTGCATAAAAGCCATTGGTCGCATACGTACTCGCAGTCCAGATGTCTTTGAAGGTTCCACCGCCATTATTCGTTACCCATAGACTCCAATACTGGTTATCCCATGCCTGGTCCATTCCTAAATCATAGACAGGATTATCGGGAGAACTAATACGGGGAGACCGGTTCCAGGATCCTCCGCCACTCTCATTATCACCTGGTTTTGGTTTCCTCAAGCCACCATGTCCGCCTACAAACTTCACATCGTTGATATAAGATTCAGCGCTTGCCATCCACTTCACTCCTACCGCACGGTAATTGATGCCACCGGTATTAACACCGATACCCACCAACATATTTGCACCTCCGACTGATGACTCCAGCATAGCTTTCGGGCCTCCGAAACCACTGAAAGCCGGAGTACTCTCCGCCAAACGGAATTGGGTGCCAAACGGATGTAAGCCTATCAACTTTGTATTCGGCTTCATCTTCAATGTTTCCGATATCAGATACCAGCCTTGGGGAACATAGATATTATCATATTTATCCATAGCTTCCTGAATGGCTTTCGTATCATCTGTCTCGCCATCTCCTTTTGCTCCCAGTTCGCGAAGGTTTACCCATGTAGCCATTGCCGGTAATGCGGGAATATCCATAAATTGGGCTACCGGCATTTTCTGTACCGGTTCAACGTCCAACAAAGTCTGATATTGCGGCGTATCCAGAAGGTTGTCCATCTGAAGCCCGTGATCGTATGACTTTACATTATATATTTTATGCGCGACCTTTGTTTCGGTATTGCTCCGGGTATATTTAGCCAACGTTGGGACATTCTTACAATATACATTGCGGAAAGTGATTTGATTATTACTATTATTCTCATTAGTAATGACTACAGCCGGACCACTGATGTTCTCAAAGTAGCTATTCTCCAGGAAAAGTTTATCGCAATAATTAGGATCTATATCAAACACCACCGGAACATTCCTGGCATGCAGATTCACCATAGCCAAACCTGACTCTTGACAGCGGAGGGCAGCAATACGCTGACCTTCAAAGTAGGAATCAACCATCATAACAGGCCATCCCGGAGAAGATTTTGTTGTGTAAATACCATAGTCTCCTCCATAAAAAGCCACATTCTCCATTTCATTTCCGATATCAAACATACCGGCTTTGCCTTTTCCGATATGTATTGCCACATAACTAATGAAAGAATGTTGCGCATAATGGGTACGAAGCGCCACTGCATGGGGGTTACCATCTTCTATGCGAAGATTGATATTGGACATTGCACTGTAGAAAGTACTTGCGCTGGCATCACGGGGAGATTGTCCTTCTTCAACCAAAGCGCCGGTGAACCAAAACATGTATTTGGCTTTGCCTTTGTCTGCAACAACTTCTTCCTGAAAGCCCGGAGAGTTCTTAGCCAGAATAAATTCAGGACGATTCTTCCCATAACCTATCAAACGAATTGCGGCAGGAATATAAATTGTTTTGCTGATTTTGTATTTCCCTTCCGGAATGAAAAGGATACCGAAATTTCTTTCTTTCTTAACTTGGTTAATGGCTGCTTGCAATGCATCAGATACATCTACTTTCCCATCAGCCTTTATCGGATAATTCTCAGCCGTGAAGTAAAAAGCCTCCTGATCATCAGGCTTTTGGGAGTAAATGGAATTTAGTTCAACGGCATAGAGCTGCGTAGACACCAATCCCAGTAACATAAATAAGGTAATTCGTAACGTCTTCATAGTATTACTTTTTTTGTGTTATATAAAAAGAGGGTATGTCAAACATACACGGGAGTTCAAGAGGCCGTGTCAAAAGTAAAGTCACTATCAAAAAGATATTTTCATCCGCAGACGACACAGATAACACAGATTAGGTTTTAAATAAATCCGCGTAATCCTGTGTTATCTGCGGATGAAAGATAGTAGGCTTAAAACTTCTAAGTCTCAAGCTACGCCTTTTTCAACACAGCAATACTTTCTTTCAAAGAATTGATAATGCTTTCCGCATCCGCCTGTTTTTTACGCTCCAATTCAAGAACAGCGGCAGGCGCATTATTTACAAACTTTTCGTTGCCCAGTTTCTTCATTACACCTTGCAGGAAACCTTCCTTATGCTTCAGATCGGCTTCCATACGGGCGATTTCGGCTTCCACATCAATCATATTACCCAAAGGTATTGCATATTCAGTTGTTCCTACCATAAATGAAGCGGCACCTTCCGCTTTTACATCCACGACCTCAATTGCCGTGAGATTACACATCTTCTCAATAACCGAATTAATTGCAGCAACCGGATTGTCACCTACAACTTGTAATTCCAACGCCTCTTTTTGAGCTATGTTCTTCTGCAGACGAATAGAACGAACGTTACTGATAACCTCTTTCACGACCTCAAACCGCTGAACCGTATCACCATCTACATAAGTATCCATAGATAATGGACACACCATAATACTTTCACCTTCCTCGCGCTCGTACATCTGTTGCCAAAGTTCTTCAGTAATGAACGGCATGAACGGATGAAGCAGGCGAAGCAAATTATCGAAATAACAAATTGTAGCATTATGAACCGTACGATTTATGCCTTGTCCGTAAACCGGCTTTATAATTTCAAGATACCATGAAGAAAATTCGTCCCAGAACAGTTTATAAACAGCCATAAGAGCTTCGCTCAAACGATACTTACTGAACAGGTCGGCTACTTCGGCAGCAACTTCATTCTGTTTGGATTCAAACCAGGAAATTGCCCAATTTGCCGCTTCGGAAACAGGTTGGCTATCATCAATCGTCCAGCCGTTTACCAGGCGGAAAGCATTCCATATCTTGTTGCAGAAGTTGCGTCCCTGTTCGCAAAGAGCATCATCGAACAAGATATCATTTCCGGCGGGAGCCGCCAACATCATACCCATGCGTACACCGTCGGCGCCATATTTTTCTATCAGTTCCAACGGATCGGGAGAGTTGCCGAGTGACTTGGACATCTTACGTCCCAGCTTATCACGAACAATACCCGTAAAGTACACATTCTTAAAAGGCATCTCTCCTTCATACTCATATCCTGCCATAATCATGCGGGCTACCCAGAAGAAAATAATATCCGGACCTGTCACCAAATCACTTGTCGGATAGTAGTATTTGATGTCCTCATTACCCGGATTATTGATTCCATCAAATAAAGAGATAGGCCATAGCCAGGAAGAGAACCAAGTATCCAGACAATCTTCATCTTGGCGAAGGTCTGCCACCGCCAAAGCAGGATTACCCGTTTTTTCTTTCGCCAGACTTAGGGCTTCTTCTTCCGTTGCAGCTACCACGTAGCCTCCTTCCGGAAGGAAATATGCCGGAATGCGGTGTCCCCACCACAACTGACGGCTGATACACCAGTCTTTGATGTTCTCCATCCAATGGCGATATGTATTCTTATACTTGGGAGGATAGAATTTCAAATCATCATTCATTACGGGCGGCAATGCCATGTCTGCAAAATGCTGCATCTTCAGGAACCACTGCATGGAAAGTTTCGGTTCGATAACCACATTGGTACGTTCCGAGTAACCCACCTTATTAGTATAGGCTTCCACCTTCTCCAACAGACCTGCTGCCTCAAGGTCTTTCTCAATCTGCTTGCGCACATCAAAACGATCCATGCCGATGTAAAGGCAGGCAGCTTCACTCAACGTACCGTTATCATTAAAGATATCAATGCTTGGCAAGTTATATTTCTCACCCAACATATAGTCGTTTGCATCATGGGCAGGAGTTACTTTCAGGCAACCTGTACCAAATTCAATGTCCACATAGTCGTCTTCAATAACCGGAACAGCGCGATTCACCAATGGAATAATTACTTTCTTGCCTTTCAGCCATTCATTCTTAGGGTCATTGGGATTGATACACATGGCCGTATCACCCATAATCGTTTCCGGACGGGTAGTAGCCACTACTGCATAGCGCCCTTCCGGGTCACCTTCTACTTTATAACGCAGGTAATACAGCTTGCCATGCTCTTCTTTATAGATTACTTCTTCATCAGAAAGTGCAGTCAAGGCTTTCGGATCCCAGTTTACCATACGTACACCACGGTAAATCAATCCTTTGTTGTATAAATCTACAAAGACCTTGAGCACGCTTTCACTACGTTTTTCATCCATAGTAAAAGCTGTACGGCTCCAATCACAAGAAGCGCCAAGTTTTCGGAGTTGTTTCAGGATTATACCACCATGTTCGTCTGTCCATTCCCAAGCATGCTTCAGGAACTCATCACGGGTAAGATCCGTCTTCTTAATACCTTGTGCGGCAAGTTTATTTACTACTTTAGCTTCAGTTGCAATAGAGGCATGGTCAGTACCCGGTACCCAGCAGGCATTCTTACCTTCCATGCGGGCACGGCGTACCAGAATATCTTGAATGGTATTATTAAGCATGTGTCCCATGTGCAACACACCAGTGACGTTAGGGGGAGGGATGACGACGGTATAAGGCTCACGACCATCGGGTTTTGAACTGAATAATTTGTGGTTCAACCAGTATTGATACCACTTTCCCTCTACATCAGCAGGGTTGTACTTAGTTGCTAATTCCATATCTTTAAATCTGTATATATTAGTGTATTGCGAATAATGGGCGCAAAATTACTAAATTAAAATCAAATGTTGCCACCCTCCGGTGCTTTCTGTGCTGAGAACG
This sequence comes from Bacteroides sp. UBA939, assembly GCF_002293435.1. Taxonomy (GTDB): domain Bacteria; phylum Bacteroidota; class Bacteroidia; order Bacteroidales; family Bacteroidaceae; genus Bacteroides. The sequence goes on from NZ_DBDF01000161.1 coordinate 53,361, forward strand.
ACAATTTATAACCCTCATAAAGAGCTATTCCATAGAATACGATTGTCATAGAAGCCATATTCTCCACCATCAAGGACTTTATTACACCATAATCGGCATGTAGAAGAGCTTCCATAAAAGATATTTCATTTTCATCCGCTGCCCAGCCTATGATTGAGAAGAAATCACCCATAATACAGCTCAGTAGAGCCAAAGCAGCGCCAATGATACCGAATATAGGACGTATTCCTTTTCCCTGGCGCATCGCTATTCCTACCAGGAAACCAACACCAATGGCCATATAGCCTATCTGATATCCGGTAGAAATAGATATCAAAGCCCAGGCTACCGCTCCCACAATACACGCCAATGCTCCCAACAATACTGCTTTCGGTAAGTTTTCTTTAGCCAAAAGTTGTTCTCTGTCCACGTATCCTGAATAATCCTCCGGATTCGGAGTAGGAGCCATTTTTTCTAATTCTTCATCTTTCTGATAACTCTCGCATTCACCCTGAAAAGCAGGGGCAGATCCAGTACGTTTACAAACTAATCCTCTTCCGTTCACAAAGTCGCGTGAAATACAATTACGACAATAGCGTTCAATGTCATTCTGTTCAATCATAACCACGATGTTTAATATTGTTTCTAAAATGTTAATTAGTAGTTTTTTTGCAAATATAGAGCTATTTTCCTACGTAACATTTAATAAATGCATATTTTTGCCTTTCAAATTATGATTTAAGAATGGAATACAAGCAAAGGATGCGCTACATAACACTGTGCGTGCTGTTATTGACTATTTGGACCACACAACTCATTCCGGTTATGGGAAAAGTATATGCCGACCATATATATCCGGTCATTGCCTACTGCCTGTCCTTTTTCTCGCGGTTAATACCCTTCGCTATCGGAGATTTATTCATAGCCCTCAGTATTGCAGGCGTACTTCTCTACCCTGTTTATGCCCGTTGTTTTCAAAAGAAGAAATGGAAACGCATTTTGCTGAATGATGTAGAATATCTGCTATGGATATACGCCTGGTTCTACCTTGCATGGGGACTGAATTACTCTCAGCCCAACTTCTACCAACGCACAAATATTCCCTATACCGCATACACTCCGGAAAACTTCCAAGAGTTCGTAGATGATTATGTTGAAAAGCTGAATGCCTCATATATGGATGTCACTTCCGTCAACAAAGACCTCATTTGCCGGGAAATCGTTAGCGGATACCACCAAATCAGTGATACATTGGGCGTACATCATCCTTTCCACAAATCCCCTCGGGTGAAAACAATGCTCTTCACGCCGCTAATCTCCGCAGTCGGAGTCACCGGAAGTATGGGACCTTTCTTCTGCGAATTTACCTTGAACGGAGATTTACTTCCTTCACAATATCCTGCTACATACGCCCACGAACTGGCACACCTGCTGGGTATCTCCGGCGAAGCTGAAGCTAACTTCTACGCCTACCAGGTTTGTACCCGCTCACAATCACAAGACATCCGTTTCTGCGGATATTTCTCCGTATTAGGTCATGTACTGGGCAATGCCCGCCAACTGATGGGGGAAGAAGAATACAAGGAACTTTTCAACAGGATACGTCCTGAAATCATAGAACTTGCTCAAAAGAACCGTGAATACTGGATGAAGAAATATAGCCCTCTTGCCGGAAATATACAAGATTGGATATATGACTTGTACTTGAAAGGAAACAAGATACAAAGTGGCCGTAAGAACTATTCTGAAGTAGTAGGATTACTTATTTCTTATCACACATATTGCACCGGAAAGAAGAAATAACTCACCAATAATCAATAATAAAATAAAGAAATGTCACATACAAGAAAAGAACAGATGGAAGCCTTTGGACGCTTCCTTGACATACTCGACGAACTCCGCGAGAAATGTCCCTGGGATCGCAAACAGACAAATGAAAGCTTGCGCCCCAATACTATTGAAGAGACTTATGAACTTTGTGATGCTTTGGTACGCGATGACAAAAACGATATCTGTAAAGAATTGGGTGATGTATTGCTCCATGTGGCTTTCTACGCCAAAATAGGTTCCGAGAAAGGTGATTTCGACATGAAGGATGTGTGCGACCATCTTTGTGAAAAATTAATTTTCCGCCATCCGCATGTATTTGGTGATGTAAAGGCTGATACCGCCGGACAGGTTTCCGAAAACTGGGAACAACTGAAACTAAAGGAAAAAGATGGCAACAAAAGCGTTCTAAGTGGCGTACCAGCTGCTTTACCTTCACTGATTAAGGCATACCGCATTCAGGATAAAGCCCGTAATGTTGGTTTTGACTGGGAAGAACGCGAACAAGTTTGGGACAAAGTGAAAGAGGAAATCCGGGAATTCCAGACAGAAATCGCCAATATGAATAAGGATAAAGCGGAAGCCGAATTCGGCGATGTCCTGTTCAGCCTCATCAATGCCGCCCGGCTCTACAAAATTAATCCCGACAATGCATTGGAACGTACCAACCAAAAGTTTATCCGGCGTTTCAATTACCTGGAAGCGCATACCATTAAAGAAGGGAAGAATTTACACGAGATGACTTTGGAAGAAATGGATGTTATCTGGAATGAAGCCAAAAACAAAGGGAAATAGGAAAAACAAAAAACCTTATGAATAATTTCCGGAGGAAGCGATAACTTCTTCCTGCGATTATTCATAAGGTTCAACTATATATCCAATTTACAATTCCTATTTCTTTTTTCCTTCGTGATTTCGGGGAGGTTCGTTTTTCCTTTGCATACCCTTCAACAGTTCGCGATTAAAACGCATCTCCACCCGCTGTATCATATAGATTTTCTTAACGGAAAGTATCTTTTTAAACTTCTCATAATAAGTTTTTTCCAGACGATTGATGGAAATACGAATATCAAATACGCTTCCCATTATTTCATCGTACTGCGCTTCGGTGGTTTTTTCATCCTTTCCTTTGCGAAGCAAATTCCATACCTCATCATTCAATTCCTTTTTACGGTCTTGCAGTTCAAAATAAACAGGAAAGAACTTGGCAGCTTCTTCCTTGTTCAGCCCCGCTTTCTCTGTGATATACGCTTTCTGTTTCGTACGGAATTCATCTGGGGATAAATGCTGGTTAGGTCCTTCCGTCGCCCACAATAAGGGCACAAAATTACACATTGTAACAAATAAAACAATCAGCTTTTTCATTTTTCTTCTCAATACAAGTTACGTTGTTCCTACATTATTCCATATCGCTATCCGTGAGATAGACATACAACGAATAATCAGCCAGCATAGAATTATCCAGCACAGTACTAATATATTCATCAGAGACAACTTCCGTTTCACTTTCGTCCATTACTATTTGATCGGTAGCGGTGGCAGGTGTCCGGTCGGTAGAAGCAACACGAATTATCAATGCCGCTCCGACAAACATAGCAGTCATATACAACCAGGGCTTAATCCTCTCCCACTTCGTAGGTTCTCTCTTAAATGCAGGTTTCTCTTTTTCCGGAAGCCGGCTCATCACCTCTGAAGTAAGATTTTCAAAGTATCCTTCAGGAACATGGAAAACATTTTCTTTCCCTATCTTCTTCAAGATGTTATCTTCTTCTTTCATAAGCTTTATTCTTCTCTGTCAGTTTAGACTATATTCTTTTATAAAGGTTTAAATCTCTCTTTCTAAAAACTTCTCGATCTTCTTTACGGCATGATGATAAGAGGCTTTCAAAGCGCCGACAGAGGTCCCGAACACCTCGGACATGTCTTCATACTTCATTTCTTGATAGTACTTTAAGTTGAATACCATACGCTGTTTTTCCGGTAAAGTATGTAATGCCTTTTGCAAAGCCATCTGTGCCTGATGACCCGAGAAGTACGGATCGCTTTCCAACTGTTGAAGTGCGGAGGCATCTTCATCATCAATAGAAACAGTAGTTACGGCGCGTTGTTTATTAAGGAAAGTCAGACATTCGTTCAGTGCAATGCGATAGAGCCATGTAGAAAGTTTTGCGTCTCCCCGGAAATAGTCAATATTCATCCATGCCTTAATGAAAGTATTCTGAAGCAAATCATTGGTATCTTCATGCGAAAGCACCATGCGGCGGATTTGCCAGTATAATTGTTCGCTATATTGCGCCACAATCATCTCAAACCCCCTCTTTTGTGTACTTTCATCTTGTAGAAGTCGCAGCACTTCGAGTTCATTATAGGAAGGATTCATCTATTCCGCTCGTTTATTTGATAACTACTTTCCGCACTACATTTCCTATTTTGAAGATATAATAACCTTTGGACAGATTGACCTGCACCGTTTCGTCTGTAGAATTAATGCGTATAGTAGTGAGTTTTACACCTACAATATTGTAGACTTCCATCTGAGAACCAGGCTCGGCATTTTGTACACGTACCAGATTATCTGCCGAAACAGTCAGCACAATTGTAGATTGCGGCTGCTCTTTTTGCACCGTTTCTTGCTTCCGGCCGTCTTGCGCCCATAACATGGACTGTGCCGAAAAAGTCAACATAAAAAAGAAACAATGGAGTAACTTTCTCATCTATAAGCCTCTGTTTTCAGATTATTCCGTACAAATATACGGCATTCAATTCGATTAAACAAAAATCTGACAGTTAAATGATGATTATTTGCCTCATGAATAATGTAGGTTAGAGTAGACTAAACATTCAAACATAGCGTTTCGCTCGCCAGAACAGTCTCCGGGAAAACAATTGAGGCTTCTTCAAGCAAAATATTCTCATCTTCATACCGGGCTGAGAAATGCCCGATAAGCAACTTCTTCACTTCGGCCGCCTTAGCTATTTCTCCGGCTTGAGTGGCTGTGGTATGATATGTTTCCCTGGCGCGAGGCAAATTCGCATCTGCAAAGGTGGCCTCATGAAACAATAAATCGACCCCCCTGATCTGTTCTATTATCCCGGGCGTACAGATAGTATCCGAACAATAGGCATAACGACGAGGTAATGCAGACGGCCGTGTGAGCAAAGAATTAGGAATCACTTCCCCTTCGGGTGTGGTATAATCCAGTCCGTTCTTAATCTTATTCAGTTCGTACACCGGCACTTTGTAGAAATCAACCATTTCCCGGATTATATGGTTGGGGCATTGTTTCTCTGCGAACAAAAAGCCACAGCACGGAATACGGTGGCGCAACGGTATGGTAGTCACCGTCAAAGAACGGTCTTCATATACGATTACGGGAGTATTCGTTTCGAACTCATGAAAAAGAACCTTATAGGTCATTTGCCGGCAAAAAAAGTCCAGCATCGGAGCCAGCAAATCTTCCAACCCCTTGGGTGAATGAATATGCAACTGTGCTGTTCTTCCTAACAAATTAAGCGTAGATATCAATCCTAACAAACCAAAACAGTGGTCTCCATGCAAATGAGAAATAAAAATATGATTCAGCCGTGAGAACTTTAGCCTGGATTTACGAAACTGCAACTGCGCCCCTTCCCCGCAATCTATCATATAGAGTTTATCGCGTACATTCACCACCTGCGAAGAAGCAAAGTGACGGGTAGTAGGCAGCGCGGAACCGCAGCCAAGAATATGTAATTCAAATTTCTCCATAACGCCTGCAAACTTACATAAAAATCACGAAAAAGAAAGGGTGCCTGTGAAAAACAAGCACCCTTACCTTATTATATATAGAAGTTATTACTTCTTTCCAGCTTCCATTTGCTCTTTCAAAGCAGCCAAAGCATCAATGTCGCCCAGAGTAGTAGAGGCAGTCTGGTTTTGAATAGCCGGGGCCTCTTCTCTTTTGGTATTGTTTGTTTTCTTAGCAGCCGCTTTCTTTTCAGCTCTTTCTTCTGCCTTAGCAGCATCTTCGAAGATACGGCTGTGAGAAAGGATGATGCGCTTAGCGTCTTTGTTGAACTCAATAACTTTGAATGAAAGTTTTTCGTCCATCTGAGCCTGAGAACCATCTTCTTTAACAAGATGTTTCGGAGTAGCGAAACCTTCTACGCCATAAGGCAAAGAAACAACGGCGCCCTTATCCAACATTTCGATAATAGTACCTTCGTGTACGGAACCTACGGTGAATACAGTTTCGAATACATCCCAGGGGTTTTCTTCGAGTTGCTTGTGGCCAAGGCTCAAGCGACGGTTTTCCTTATCAATTTCCAGAACCTGAACTTCAATGTCGGCACCAATATGAGTGAACTCAGACGGATGTTTAACTTTCTTAGTCCAAGACAGGTCAGAGATATGGATCAAGCCGTCAACACCTTCTTCGATTTCAACAAATACACCGAAGTTAGTGAAGTTACGAACTTTTGCAGTATGCTTGGAACCGATAGGATACTTGTCTTCGATAGTTTCCCACGGATCTTGTTTCAACTGTTTGATACCCAAAGACATCTTACGTTCTTCGCGATCCAAAGTCAGAATTACGGCTTCTACTTCGTCACCCACCTTCATGAAGTCCTGTGCAGAACGCAAGTGTTGTGACCAAGACATTTCAGACACGTGAATCAAACCTTCAACACCCGGAGCGATTTCGATGAATGCACCGTAGTCAGCCATAACCACTACTTTACCTTTCACCTTGTCACCTACTTTCAACTCTGCATCAAGAGCATCCCAAGGATGCGGAGTGAGTTGTTTCAGACCAAGAGCGATGCGTTTCTTTTCATCGTCGAAATCAAGGATAACAACGTTGAGTTTCTGGTCGAGTTCAACCACTTCTTTCGGATCGCTAACACGTCCCCAGGACAGGTCGGTAATATGGATCAAACCATCTACGCCACCCAGGTCGATAAATACACCGTAAGAGGTGATATTCTTAACGGTACCCTCAAGAACTTGTCCTTTTTCGAGTTTACCGATGATTTCTTTCTTCTGTTGTTCCAGTTCGGCTTCGATAAGAGCTTTGTGGGAAACAACAACGTTTTTGAATTCCTGATTGATTTTAACAACCTTGAATTCCATCGTTTTGCCAACGAATACATCGTAGTCGCGGATAGGTTTCACGTCGATCTGAGAACCCGGCAAGAATGCTTCGATACCGAATACGTCGACAATCATACCACCCTTCGTGCGGCACTTGATGTAACCCTTGATAATTTCTTCATTTTCCAGAGCAGCGTTAACGCGATCCCAAGAGCGGGTAGCACGTGCTTTTCTGTGAGACAGAACCAACTGTCCTTTTTTGTCTTCCTGATTTTCGATGTACACTTCTACGGTATCACCTACTTTTAAATCAGGGTTGTAGCGGAATTCATTCAAAGGAATGATACCGTCTGATTTGTAACCAATGTTCACAACGACTTCGCGTTTGTTCATTGCGATTACAGTTCCGTCAACTACCTCACGGTCGTTAACCTTGTTAAGCGTACTGTCGTATGCTTTTTCCATCTCTTCTTGGCTGGCGCCGGCGAAGCTTTCACCATTTTCATAGGCATCCCAATTGAAGTCTTCAACAGGAGCTACATTTTTCAAATCTTCCATCAAATAAGTTGTTTTTTTAATTAATTGAGTGAGACATTATATTAGCTCATAAATCGGGCGCAAAGATAGAAGTATTTTCTTGAAGTGCAAAAGGTTCTACCTGATATTTCTCCGTCTTTTTCAATATTTCCCATAATAATGTACGCACGTGCGCGCTCGATCAGGCGCGTAATTCTCTATTTTTTCTTGAGGCCTTGTTACACACACATTTTAATTAATAGGTAGGGGGTACCTACCACCTATTAATTAAAAATGTGTGTAACACATAACATTAAAAAACTATAGATATTAAATATCAATACTTCGGTAAATAAT
>NZ_DBDF01000160.1 GCF_002293435.1 Bacteroides sp. UBA939
TTATTCATCGGCGTTTGAATAGGTGAGGGTGAGCGTGAGGGTAGAGTGAGGGTAGAAGTTACCCTCACTCTGTTTATTGCCCGCAATTTTGTTGCAACACACTGATACACAACACTATAACACTTACATAACCCATAAACAAGTCACCTTCCGAACAGCATAAAAAGTGTGGTAAAACCCGGGAAAATGATACGAACAATAGCAGATTCGCTTGTATTTGCATGAGAAATAAGGAGAAAAGCATGAAAAATAGCGCAATACACAGAGAAAATTTCTCGTGAGATGACTAAAGATTGTACCCCCTCGTTTGTTATTCAACTTATTAACTTTATCTTTGTTCTATGAAAGCAAAAAAACAAAAGGAAGGAGACGAGGTTATGGCAAGTAATTATATTCGATTTGACTGGGCGATGAAGCGATTGCTGCGCAACAAGGCCAATTTCGGTGTACTCGAGGGCTTTCTGACAACCCTCTTGCAAGAGAACATCAAAATACAGAAACTACTGGAAAGCGAAAGCAACCAGGAAGATGAGTATGACAAGCACAATCGTGTGGACATGCTTGCCGAGAACTCTCGTGGAGAGCTTATCCTGATTGAAGTGCAGAACAATAATGAATACGCCTACTTCCAGCGTATGCTTTTTGGTACCTCCAAGTTGGTAACCGAATACATCAACCGGGGTGAAGGCTACGACAAAGTACGCAAGATATACAGCGTGAATATCGTTTACTTCTCATTGGGGCATGGCAAGGACACCGTCTATCATGGTAAAACTGAATTCCGCGGCATACACGATGGTGACATCCTGGAGTTAACCCCTTTCCAACGGCAAACATTCAAAGTAGATGCAGTAAGCCAACTCTATCCCGAATATTACATTCTCAAAGTGAACGACTTTAATAATGTCGCCAAAAGCCCGCTTGACGAATGGATATATTACCTGAACACGGGCGATATTCCGGATAATGCCACTGCCCCGGGGCTTAGTGAAGTACGCGAATTCCTGAAACTTGAACGCATGACCCAGGATGAGTTGAAAGCCTATTACCGACATCTGGATAATATTGTCATTCTTCGCGACAATATATATACAGAACGTGCGGAAGGACGTGAGGAAGGACGCGCAGAAGAGCAACGTCTTATTGCCTCGAAGCTAAAAGCTCAGGGGATAGCTTTTGAAATAATCTCTCAGTGTACAGGATTGTCCCCGGAAGATATAGTTACATTATAACAAGTTATCAAATAATAACTGCCATTCAGCAAGCACCCTGCAAACTGCCGAAACAATAAGTCGGAGTTTGCAGGGTGCTTTTTACTTTATTATGGTGCGGTTGCCCTGTTTTTATATCAACCTGCATACAAACAACCGATTTTTATGTAATTTTGCATAAACAACCAACAACAATTGATTATGAAATACTTAAACTCTAAAGCAGACCCGACTTTCAAGCGTGTGTTCGGCGAACACCCCGACTTGGCAATTAGCCTGCTCAATGCCCTGCTTCCTTTGACTGCCGAGCAGGAGATAACAGAAATAGAATACCTTCCTTGGGAAATAGTACCCGATAATCCCTTACGCAGCAGGAATTGCGTTGTCGACATGCGCTGCAAGGACAGGAACGGACGTCAATTCCTCGTTGAGATACAGATAATCTGGTCTCCCGAATTCAGGCACCGCATATATATCAACGCTTCCAAAGCGCACGTATGTCAGATTGGTAGGCGTAAAAAACAGTACGAACCGCTACAGCCCGTGTATTCGCTCAATCTGGCAAACGAGGTTTTCGAGCCTGAGTTAGAAGGCTACTATCATCATTTCCGTACGGTATATGAGGAGAATTCGGACAAGATAATCAATGGCCTGCAACTGATTTTCGTGGAACTTCCCAAGTTCAATGCCCGAAATTACACCGAAAAGAAAATGCAGACGCTGTGGCTTCGTTACCTGACGGAGATAGATGAAAAAACGCGTCAAGTGCCCGAGGAACTGCTCGCTAATCCTGAAGTGAAGAAAGCTGTGACGGCGTTGGAAGAGTCGGCTTTCAGCGATGCGGAATTGTTGGGATATGAAAAGTTCTGGGATATTATCAGTGTTGAAAGGACACTGTATAATAGTGCGAGACGAAAGGGCTTTGCAATAGGATTTGAAGAAGCCAAAGCTAAAGAATTTGAAAAGGTAAGGCAGTGATAACTGCCATTCAGCAAGCACCCTGCAAACTGCCGGAACAATAAACCGAAGTTTGCAGGGTGCTTTTTACTACAATCAAGTATCTAAGACGAAGAAATCATGCAGCGGTAATTTCGGCAAGCCTAATTTATCCGCAGCGGGGAGGTGGTAGATGAAAAAGAATCTCTAAGGTTCGGTTAATATGTAATAGTGATATATATTTCAATTATTAGCCTACCACCTCCTCTCTGCGGGGTAAATCAGTAAGTTGCTTTCCGCTTTTTATTGAAAAGGCGTACCGGTGAACATATTTCTTGTATCTGTTGCATTCGACAAGTCCAATTGAGGCATTGTGGTTAAAGATGCACAGTTATAAAACATTGCACTAAAATTAGTTCCATTGGAAGTGTCTATATTAGGAATACTTGTTAAAGAATAGCAACCACCAAACATACCACCAAAATCAGTTCCATTGGAAGTATCAAGATAGGGAATACTTGTTAAAGAATAACAGGCATTAAACATTCTTTCAAAATAAACCCCATTGGAAGTATTGAGATCTGGAATGCTTTCTAACAGATAACAACCATTAAACATATTATCAAAACGAACCCCATTTGAAGTATCAAGGTGAGGAATGCTTGTTAAAGAATAACATCCAATAAACATTGACATAAAGTTGGTACCATTAGAAGTATTGAGATCTGGAATACTTTCTAGCAGCTCACAACTATCAAACATATGATAAAAACTAATACCTTTGGAAGTATCAAGATGTGGAATACTTGTCAAAGAAGGACAGTGATTAAACATTGCACCAAAATCAGTTCCATTGGAAGTATTGAGGTTTGGAATATTTTCTAACTGTGGACAATAAGAAAACATGCTATCAAAATTAGTTCCATTGGAAGTATCAAGAAGGGGAATGCTTGTTAAAGAATAGCACTGACCAAACATTGCCTGAAAATTAGTTCCATTGGAAGTATTGAGTTGTGGAATGCTTTCTAACTGTTGACAAGCATAAAACATACTATAAAACTCAGTTCCACTAGAAGTATCAAGATGTGGAATGCTTGTTAAAGAATGGCAGCTACTAAACATACCACTAAAATTAGTTCCATTGGAAGTATCAAGATGTGGAATGCCTGTCAAAGAATAGCAACCACCAAACATACCACTAAAATTAGCTCCATTGGAAGTATCATATAGAGGAATTTCAGTTAGGTTACCATTCTGAGAGAACATATAGCTAAAATCTATAATGTTGCATGTATTAAACATAGGAGCTTTCTTTAACTTAGTATAAGTACCATAAATATAAGTATATGGTACAAACATATAGTCTGCACTCATCAATTGCTCCCCATCACACACGTCCGGCAAGTATTCCTGTTGTTTGCCCAGTTGTGTTATTCTCAAACCTGTTTTACTATTATCCGTCCACTCAAAATACCCTGCATCTACCCACATCCTCTGTATGGTATTTGGGTATAGCAAAGAGATAAACTCCTTATCCCCGTCCGACAATTCATAATTAGCTAATAACTTCGTGGTCTGCTGGCGATTGTAGTACGGCCATACCATGATGGATAGCTCGTCTATTTCATCGGTGGCAAACAGATGCAGGGCATTTGCCTCGGTGAACGGTACGAATACATATTCACGTATTTCATCCCAATCCATATTCATTCCGTCGAACTGGTTCTCCCAATAGCTTCGCAGTTGCGACTCGCTGCGCCAGTAGCCATTTTGGCTCCACTCTTGGTGGCGTTGCTCGTATTCCAAACCAAGAATTTGACCGAACAAGCGAAGGACATCACCGCGTAATTCTTCTTCAGTCAGATAGTCTACACCGGCCAGTACGGCGGTGGGCTGGCTCTGATTCCTTTCGTACTTGGCATCAATGCCCGTATACGACCACGTGAGCCAATCGTTACCGTTCCAGTCAAAGGCAATGCGAACAGGGGCATCTTTGCTTTGGTCTACGAAATGGAATTTGATACCGGCATAGTTTTCCCATTCAGAGGCTATTTGCTTTACCGTTTCAATCATTTGAGGGTCGGAAGGCGCATTCAGGAATTTGACGTAGATTCCCGCATTCTGATTCCATAGCTTTGCACCCTCGGCTACACCTCTTGTTTGAGGGTCGTTGCTGAGTTTCACGCCGTACCAGCGGATTTTACTTGAGTGGTTGCTTGCCTGTTCAGGTGTTTTAACGCCACCTAATTCGTCTTGGCTACAGCTTGCTATAAGCAGGAGCAAACTGGTTAAAAACAATAATATTTTTTTCATTTTAATTCTTTTTTTAAATGGTAATTGGGATACTTCCTATATAATAAAGCTCACTTCTTTCTTTTACACAAAGGGCGTACCAGTGAACATATCGTCTGTATTTATAGCATTTGATAAGTCTAATTGAGGCATTGTGGTTAAAGAAGAACATTTGTAAAACATTAGACTAAAATTAGTTCCATTAGAAGTATCAAGAAGGGGAATGCTTGTCAAAGAACGACACTCACAAAACATTCCCATAAAGCCAGTTCCATTTGCAGTGTCAAAGTGTGGAATGCTTGTTAAAGAATAACAACGCGTAAATATAAAATAAAAATCAGTCCCATTGGAAGTGTCAAGAAGTGGGATGGCCAGCAAAGAAGAACAATCACTAAACATATAACTAAAATCAGTCCCATTAGAAGTGTCAAGATGTGGAATAGTTGTTAAAGAATAACAACGACTAAACATATAACCAAAATTAGTTCCATTGGAAGTGTCAAGATGTGGAATACTGGTCAAAGAAGAACAATTAGAAAATATACTAGAAAAATTAGTTCCATTAGATGTGTCAAGACATGGAATACTTGTTAAAGAAGAACAGTAAAAAAACATATCAGAAAAATCAGTTCCATTAGATGTGTCAAGACATGGAATACTTGTTAAAGAAGAACAGATACCAAACATTCCCTGAAAATTAATCCCATTGGAAGTGTTGAGGTATGGAATACTTGTTAAAGAAGAACAGCTATCAAACATACCAGAAAAATCAGTTCCATTAGATGTGTCAAGAAGTGGGATGGTCGACAAAGAATAACAACGACTAAACATATAATTAAAATCAGTTCCATTGGAAGTATCATATAGGGGAATTTCAGTTAAGACACCATTGTTATAGAACATAAAGCTAAAATTTGTAATGTTGCATGTATTAAACATAGGAGCTTTCCTCAATCTAGATTGTTTAACAAGTGGAACAAACATTGATTCCGCACTTGTCAATTGCTCCCCATCACACACGTCTGGCAAGTAGCTCTGTTGCTCGCCCAAGGGGGTTATTCTCAGAGCTGTCTTAGTACTATCCGTCCACACAAAATACCCGGCATCCACCCATGCTTCCTGTATGGTGGTAGGCAATTCCAGCACCGCTGGCGGGTACAACTCGGCAATAAACTCCTTATCCCCGTCCGACAATTCATAGTTGGCTAATAACTTCGTGGTCTGCTGGCGGTTGTAGTACGGCCATACCATGATGGATAGCTCGTCTATTTCATCAGTGGCAAACAGATGCAAGGCATTTGCTTCGGTGAACGGTACGAATACGTATTCACGTATTTCGTCCCAATCCATATTCATTCCGTCGAACTGGTTCTCCCAATAGCTGCGGAGTTGCGATTCACTGCGCCAGTAACCGTTTTGGCTCCACTCCTGGTGACGCTGTTCGTATTCCAGACCAAGAATTTGACCGAACAAGCGAAGGACATCACTGCGCAGTTCTTCTTCAGTCAGATAGTCTACGCCGGCTAATACGGCGGTGGGTTGGCTTTGTGCCCTTTCGTACTTGGCATCGGTGCCTGTATACGACCATGTGAGCCAATCGTTGCCGTTCCAGTCGAAGGCAATACGTACGGGGGTATCTTTGCTCTGGTCTACGAAGTGGAATTTGATGCCGGCATAGTCTTCCCATTCAGAGGCTATTTGCTTCACAGTTTCAAGCATTTGAGGGTCGGAAGGGGTGTTCAGGAATTTGATGTAGATGCCGGCATTTTGATTCCATAGTTTGGCGCCCTCGGCTACACCTCTTGTTTGGGGGTCGTTGCTGAGTTTCACGCCGTACCAGCGGATTTTGTTTGATTGGTTGGTGGCTTGCTCCGGGTTTTTGATGCCACCTAATTCGTCTTGGGTACAGCTTGCTATAAGTAGGAGCAGGCTGGTTAGAAATAGTAAAGTCTTTCTCATGTTATTTATTGCTTGATTAAAAAAAATAATTTTCGAGGTTTTAAATAAGGTATCTCAATAGGTGGTAGGCAAAACAAATACCTATTAATTAAACAAAAATGAAGAACTCTTTTCCTCCTACCACCTCCCCCTTGCGGGGTACTCACCCCCTCCTGTTCCCCCGTTATCGGGGGGAAAAGCAACTTCCCAGGAGGAGGAGAATAGAGATACTTTGCGTATAATAAGATTGATTTATGGTTATCCGTATAAATACTTGCTCCGTATCATCTCCGTACCAAC
>NZ_DBDF01000168.1 GCF_002293435.1 Bacteroides sp. UBA939
GAGAATAGAGATACTACTGATTAACAACATAAAACATGCGAAACCGAAATAAAGTAGTTATCAGCCAACAAGTTGGTTTAGTAGTTAAAGTCAATACTCCGTAATACATAAGCAAGACTATCACCTACTAACTACTACCTACTACCTACTACCTACTAACTACTAACTACTTACTACTAAAACATTTAAGATTAAAAAATGGAAGAACAACTAAAGCGCATAGCGTTCCATCTGAAAGTATTGTTTGTCGTTTTCTGGCTATTGCCGGCGATATTAATTGTGATAGGTGAAATTGGTGGCGACTGGGTAGGACAGTATGCCGACAACGTACGCGCCACTTATTTTGCGGAAACATTATCTATTCTGCTGACTGCTATTTGTGTGCCTGTTTCTCTGAAATTGTTTGCATGGGTGTTGGCGCGGAAAATTGATTATGCCGGCTTTTCCCAAGCCTTACGCCTTTATTCTATATGGAGCAAAGTGCGTATTGCACTTTTGGCATTGCCCGTATTGGCGGGGATCACCGTTTATTATCTCATGATGAGCAGTACGGGTGCGCTTTGTGCATGCATTGCCCTTGTTGCATCGCTGTTTTGCCTACCCGGTGAAGAACGGATGCGCAAAGAGTTGCAAATCAATAAAAAAGAGGAAGTATGAAACTCTCGGTTGTCATAGTCAATTATAACGTGAAGTATTATCTGGAACAGTGTCTCTGTTCCTTATACCGGGCTATAGGCAACATCCGCACAGAAGTATTCGTAGTGGATAATGCATCCGTTGACGGATCCGAAGAATATATAACCGCCCGGTTTCCCAATATCACCTATATATATAATAAGGAGAATGTCGGGTTCTCTAAGGCTAACAACCAAGCCATCCGCCAAGCTAAGGGAGAGTATATATTATTGCTAAATCCTGATACGGTATTGCCCGAATATACTTTGGAGAAAACCTTGATTTTCATGGAAGCATATCCCCAAGCCGGAGCCGCCGGAGTGAAAATGATAACCGGCGACGGGAACTTTCTACCTGAATCAAAACGCGGATATCCCACTTTATCAGCTACTTTGGGCAAAATATCCGGTTTAGGAAAGCTCTTTCCCGCTTCTAAAGGCTTGGGTGGGTATTACTGCAATTCCCTGGATATGGATGCTATACACCGGGTAGAAGTATTGGCGGGCGCTTTTATGCTGTTGCGGCACTCTGCATTGAAGAAGTCCGGCTTGCCGGATGAAGACTTTTTTATGTACGGTGAAGACATTGATTTGTCTTGCCGGATAGAAGCAGCCGGGTTTGAGAATTACTATTTGCCGTATCCGGTACTGCATTATAAAGGCGAAAGCGCACCAAAGAACAGTTATCGGCACGTACGCGTCTTTTGTGAAGCGATGGATATATTCTTTTGCAAACATGGCGAACGTTATGGAATTTTCAGCCGGTTTCTGGTACGCTTGGGAATCCGCTTGCAGATGTATATTCGTTTGTTTGTACTGTTCCTGAAACGTGCGTTTACCTTTCTCGGGAAAAAAGTAAGGCGTTCCTTATGGAAAGAACAACCTGCATCCCGTTTCCTTATTCTGGGTGAGGAAGCAACCATACATAGTTTGCGTACTCTCTTGAAACGTAACGGATTGACCGGTAAGCATCATTTTGTGGTAGCCAATGAAACCTCTGCTACTGACGGACATGGCAGCGCTTTCGTATCATTGAAAGGTTTCACGCATGTGGTGTATGATTGCCGCGCTTTTTCTTTTTCAACAATTATTCGCCTGCTTTTCCGTTACCGGAAGATGGGATTGCGTCTTGGTATTTACAATCCGGAGAGCCATGTGTTGGTAACTCCTGAAAAATGTTATTTCTGGTCATGAAACATTCATACTTCATCAACGATCGTATCCGCCTTCGCGCTATGGAACCGGAGGATCTGGAGTTAATCTGCAATATGGAAAATGATCCGCAATTGTGGGATATCAGTAACTTCACCGTACCCTATTCGCGTTATGTAATGAAGCAATACATGGAAAGTTCGCAATGCGACGTGTTTGCCGATAAACAGTTGCGTATGGTGATTGTGCGCCTTGAAGATGGCGTGCCGATAGGCATTGTTGATATAACCGACTTCGCACCCATTCATGGGCGTGGCGAGGTAGGTATTGTTATCCGGAAAGAGTTTCGCGGGGCAGGATATGCTAAGGATGCATTGACTTTGCTTTGCGAATATGCTTTTGATTTCCTGTTCCTGAAACAGTTGATTGTCCACATAGCCACAGATAATGAAGCAAGCATGTACCTGTTCACTTCCTGCGGCTTTGTTCAGTGCGGACTTTTAAAAGAATGGTTATTCGTTGAGGGCAAATACAAGGATGTTGCTTTATTGCAGCGTATCCGTACTTCAAAAAGATATTTTTCATCCGCAGATGACGCAGATAATACAGATTAAGTTTTAAATAAATCTGCGTAATCTGCGCCATCTGCGGATGAAAGATAATAAGCTTCAGCTTTGATACAGCTTCCTAAAAAGTGATAACTCCTACAATATGAATAATACGGATTAAATCACCGGATGATTTTCCGCAAAGATTGCCATACGCTCCTCTAATTGTGCATATTGATGCTCCTGAATGAAGGAGGTACAAGCACGCAAACCTTCCTGATTACTGCCTGTCGTTATCAATGAAATTGCGCTGACGCCATAGTACATCAGTTCTTTGGCAAGTTCACCGCCGGTCATGCCCGGATAACCGATTGTAAAATAGAAACCGTCGGCAACAGGATTACCCAAATCATTATCATATACCAGATGGAAACCGTGGCGCAGGAAAATCTCTTTTAATTTACGGGCGCGTTCACCATACACTTTCACTTCATCAAGGAAGTTGTATTGTCCGTCATTGGCAGCTTTCAGCATGGCGGCAAGAGCATATTGCGCCGAATGGCTTGTTCCGGATGAAAGGGCATACAGTACACGATGGATGAATACCGTGCCGAATGTACCGCCTCCGTAACGTTTGCTCAAACCGGGGTAGGAGCGATGGTACAGTTTGTTTGAGATACAACTTACTCCGATACGTTGCCCTGCATAGCTGAATGCTTTGGAACCTGAAACGAGCAACACATAATTGTCCGTATAGTGTGCAACTGACGGTTGATATGGTGGCTGGAACGGTTTGCTCAGATCCTTGCGGAAATCCATAGCGAAGTAGGCGAGGTCTTCCAATACGATAATATCATATTGCGTAGCCAGTTCTCCGATGATACGCAGTTCTTCTTCATTCAGGCATATCCAACTCGGGTTATTCGGATTGGAATATACAATAGCGGAAATATGACCCTTTTTCAGGTAGCTTTCCAGTTTCTCTTTCAGTTTGTCGCCGCGATAATCATATACGTCGAAAGTTTCGAACTTCGCTCCCATAACAACCAACTGCTGTTTCTGTACAGGGAATCCCGGATCAATAAACAGAATCGTATCCTTATTTTCATCACACTGGCTACAGGTCAGGAATGAGGCAAAAGTACCCTGCATGGAGCCTGTAACAGGCACACAGCCTTCCGGTTCCAGGTCTACATTAATAAAAGCTTTAATGAATCGTGATGCTTCTTCTTTCAATGCGGGCAATCCGTTGATGTCGGGATAAAGACTGGCAATTCCATCCTGCAACGCTTCTATTTCAGCTTTCACACCTGCAGCCGAAGCAGGAAGTCCCGGTACACCCATTTCCATTTTAATGAATTCCACTCCGGATTCAGCCTCTGCTTTGGCAGCAATAGCTTTTACTTCACGGATAGTAGCTTTCCCAAAATCAGCAATCTGAAAGTTCTCGATAGTTTCATCAATCAGTCTACGTTCGATAGGAGTATTTTTCATGATTATTCTCGTTTTTAGTGCATTTTGATTTGTTGAACGATATTTTTTTGTCACGCAAAGGTAATATAAATATCTTATAATCAGGTCTTATTTAAAAAAGATGAAAAATATTTCTTTCCGGCTATTGCAGATTTCAAAGAAATATCTACCTTTGCAACCGCAATCGGGAGAGATGCAATAAAAGAATGAAATTATGGTGCGTTAGTTCAGTTGGTTAGAATACATGCCTGTCACGCATGGGGTCACGGGTTCGAGTCCCGTACGCACCGCAAAAGAAGCCTTTCATATTCAGTGAATATGAAAGGCTTCTTTTATTAAGGCATATTCAAAAACAAGAAGGGTACAACCATACCAAATGTTTTGTTTCATTCCATACCGTTTTAAGCTAATTACTAATTGCCAATTCACTAAGATTTAGTTCTTTATTCACTAAGAACTAATGTTTGTTTTGCATAAATCTAATCATTTGACGCTTGTCGAATATGTGTTCGACAGCTGTCGAATAATTATTCGACAGATATCGCATAATCATTCGACATACGTCGAACGAAAAGATTTATGCAATCGCAGAGATAGATTTATTATAAATAGGCACTAAATGACAGGCTAAACAGAATCAGTTCATAACGATACCGGCAGGAATAAACCTCTTGATACAGTTGCCCTGATTTTAATCATAGTTGCCTGCACTGATTATTTTTTGCCTCTCTTTGTAGCATGTTACAAAAATAATGCATAAATTTGTATAACAATAAAGAAAACATAGATATGAACATCCCTGTTATCTTCCAATTTTTGAAAGAAGTGTCTGCAAACAATAACCGTGAATGGTTCAATACCCATAAGGACTTATATGAAAAAGCCCGCGAGGAGTTTGAAAATCTGTTGTCGGTTATTATTTCCCGCATCTCTCTTTTTGACGAAAGTATTCAAAATGTACAAGCCAAAGACTGTACTTATCGCATCTATCGGGATACTCGTTTTTCTTTGGATAAAACCCCGTATAAAACTCATTTAGGCGGATACATAAACGCCCGTGGTAAGAAATCAGACCACTGCGGTTACTATGTTCACATTGAACCCGGTAACTGTCTTTTGGCCGGCGGTAGTTATTGTTTGCCACCTAATATCCTGAAAGCGGTAAGGCAAGCTGTATATGACAATATAGATGAGTTCCTGGGTATTGTCGAAGCCCCGGCTTTTAAACAGTATTTTCCAGTTATCGGTGATAATTTCCTGAAGACAGTGCCGAAAGGGTTTCCGAAAGACTTTGAGTACGCCCAATATCTTAAGTGCAAGGATTATGCTTGTAGTTGTTATCAACCGGACAGTTTCTTCCTGCAACCCGATTTTCCGGATCGAACGGAAGAGATATTTAAGCAGATGAAACCTTTCGCCGACTTTTTGAACTATACAATTGATGATTTTGAATAACTAACTAAAATATAAAAGCTATGGTAGTAGATCGATTAGAGAATTTAGAAAAGTATGCATCGTTGAACCCTTTGTTCACCCAAGCTATTGATTTTTTAAAATCACACGACTTAAACGCAATGGAAATTGGCAAAACAGAATTGAAAGGTAACGACTTGGTTGTAAACGTGGCGCAAACTACCCCGAAAACTAAAGAACAAGCCAAACTGGAAACGCATAATGAATTCATTGATATTCAAATACCTCTTTCCGGAGCGGAAATTATGGGATACACCGCAGGAAAAGATTGTGTTCCTGCCGATGCTCCTTACAGCGCAGAAAAAGATATTACTTTCTTCGAAGGATTAGCCGAAACATACATTACCCTAAAGCCTGGTATGTTCGCTATTTTCTTTCCACAAGACGGACATGCCCCTGGCATAACTCCTGATGGCGTAAAGAAAATTATTGTAAAGGTAAAAGCATAATAAATTTAAAAACCTCATCCTTATATGAAAGCATTGAATTTGATTGAGAATGACCCATGGTTGGAATCCTATGCCGACGCAATCAACGGTCGTCATCAGTTCGTTCGGGAGAAAGAAGCTGAGTTAACCCAAAAAGGGAAACAGACCTTGTCTGATTTCGCTTCGGGATATTTATATTTCGGCCTGCATCGCACTGTTGATGGCTGGATTTTCCGTGAATGGGCGCCCAATGCCATGAAAATATTCTTAGTTGGTACATTCAACGACTGGAAGGAAGATGAAAAGTGTAGCCTGGAACGTAAAGACAATGGTAACTGGGAAATACAATTTCCGGCAAATGCAATAAAGCATGGTGATTTGTATAAACTCATTGTATATTGGGAAGGTGGTCGCGGAGAGCGTATTCCGGCTTGGGCTACCCGTGTTGTGCAGGATGATAAAACCAAAATATTCAGTGCCCAGGTCTGGAGTCCGGAAAAGCCATATAAGGTAATGAAACATACTTTCAAACCTTCCACTGATCCTTTATTGATTTACGAATGCCACATTGGCATGGCGCAACAGGAAGAAAAAGTCGGCACATACAATGAGTTCCGCGAAAAAACACTTCCGCGTATAGCTAAAGCCGGTTATAATTGTATTCAGATCATGGCAATCCAGGAACATCCCTATTATGGCAGTTTCGGTTATCATGTATCCAGCTTTTTTGCTTCTTCATCACGTTTCGGTACTCCTGACGAATTGAAACAACTGATTGATACCGCACATGGGTTAGGAATTGCAGTAATCATGGACATTGTTCACTCTCATGCTGTGAAAAATGAAATGGAGGGACTGGGTAACTTTGCCGGTGATCCCAACCAGTATTTCTATCCCGGTGCCCGTCATGAACATCCGGCTTGGGACTCACTTTGTTTCGACTATGGAAAAAACGAGGTGATACATTTCCTTCTTTCCAACTGCAAATATTGGCTTGTGGAGTATGGATTTGATGGTTTCCGTTTTGATGGTGTAACTTCCATGCTCTATTACAGTCATGGATTAGGTGAAGCATTTTGCAATTATGGAGATTATTTCAACGGACATCAGGATGACAATGCCATTTGTTACCTGACACTTGCCAATAAACTCATTCACGAAGTCAACCCCAAGGCTTTTACTATTGCAGAAGAGGTATCGGGTATGCCGGGATTAGCTGCTAAATTTGAAGATGGTGGTTATGGCTTCGATTATCGTATGGCAATGAATATTCCCGATTATTGGATTAAAACTATCAAGGAGAAAATAGATGAAGACTGGAAACCTTCCAGTATATTTTGGGAAGTAACCAACCGCCGTCAGGATGAAAAGACGATATCTTATGCCGAAAGCCATGACCAGGCATTAGTTGGTGATAAAACAATTATCTTTCGCCTGATAGATGCTGATATGTATTGGCACATGCAGAAAGGTGACGAAAATTACGTTGTACACCGTGGTATTGCCTTACATAAAATGATACGCCTATTGACAGCCACTACTATTAATGGCGGATATCTTAACTTTATGGGGAATGAGTTCGGACACCCTGAATGGATTGATTTTCCGCGAGAAGGTAACGGATGGTCTTGCAAATATGCTCGTCGTCAATGGAACCTGGTAGACAACAAAGCCCTCACCTATCATTATATGGCAGATTTTGACGCTGACATGTTGAGGATCATTAAAAGTGTGAAAGGATTCCAATCAATCCCTATTCAGGAAATTTGGCATAACGACGCCGACCAGGTTTTAGCATATATGCGTAAAAATTATATTTTTGTATTTAACTTCAGTCCCAAACAGTCATTTGCAGATTATGGTTTCCTTGTTACTCCCGGAACTTATGAAGTTATATTAAATACAGATAATACAGTATATGGTGGTAATGGATTTGCCGACGATACAGTGAAACACTTTACAATTGCTGACCCATTATATAAAAAGGAAAAGAAAGAGTGGTTGAAACTTTATATTCCGGCACGTACGGCTGTGGTATTGAAACTTACTGATTAATACTGCTTTAGTCATTTATTTAAGAGCCTGTTTAAGTTTTCCTCAGGCTCTTAAAATAATTTATTTCATAAAACCTTTGCCACTTTCACAAAAAAGTGTACTTTTGCACCGCAATTAAGGATGGTTCCGTAGCTCAGCTGGATAGAGCAACGCCCTTCTAAGGCGTGGGTCAAGCGTTCGAATCGCTTCGGAATCACAACGGTAAGGCAAGCAGTCTGTAGAAGATTTCTTGTCTTTTTTTGTTGGCTATAAACCTAACGGCAATCCACTCACATACCACAAAACGAACAAGAACGTCCATGCCAGCAATATATATAAAGAATACCTCCATGTATATTTTAAGAGTGAGCCATACGTCGCTCGCTTATCATATTGCTGCATATAAGTAAGAATGAGAGGCATATAGAACATAAAAGGGGCAATGGCATTCGTTGCACTATCTCCTATTCTATAAGCACATTGTATCATATCAGGAGAAATTCCCATATTTGCAAAGACAGGGACAAAAATAAACGACATGAAAGCCCATTTAGCCGTGGCAGAAACCATAATAAGATTCACAATAGCTGTGAAAAGAATAAATAGAATCAATATCCATAAACTACCAAGGCGAATGGATGAAAGCATATTTGCTCCCATAATGGCTATACATTTATCCAGATGAGAATACTCAAAGCAAGCAAACATTTGGGCAGCAAAAAAAGCAATCACAAAATAAACGCCCAGCAATTTCATCGGATAGGTCAGTCCCTCAATAACATCCCCATCCGTACGATAACGACCGGAAGCAAAGCCATAAACCATTCCCATAAGCCCAATACCCAAAGAAAGTATAAACAGAATGCCTTCTATAAAGGGAGAATGAATTAGTCCGCCATTGACACTGCGTAGAATACCCCATGATGAAAATGTAGCTAAAAAAATAACAGTTGCATAAATTACCCCAATAGATATGGCGCTTATCATAGCACGGCGTTCTTTATGGGAAAGCTGTTTATAACCAATAAAACGAATATTGCCAGCATATTCACCTAAGGCCGGAAGCAAATTACGACGAGTAATCTGATAAATAATGAATGCCAGCAAGAAAGTGGAAACGAACAAGAAATAATAATTGCACAATGGCCCTGTGTTGCCTAAAGATACATTTGCCATATCAGCCGCTTCCTGTGTGCCGGTAGCAAGTATAGGGTCTAAAGTACTCAACAAAACATTAGCACTATAACCACACGAAACAGAAACATACGCAGTAATAATGCCCGCAACCGGATGTAACCCGACTGAATGAAACAAAGTGGCGGCAATCGGTAATAAAATAATGTATCCCGCATCTCCCACTATATTTGAAAGTAATCCCAGAGAAATAACCAGTATCACCATACTCCGCGAATTATGACGCCGCTTCGCACCAATCCGGATACAAGCATCAATAAAACCGGAATGCTGAGCTACTCCAATCCCGAACATAGCTACAATCACTAAGCCTAACGGAGCGAAACCTGTAAAATTGGTAACTACATGCCGCAATAACCATCGGATACCTTCCGGACTAAGTAAACTCTGTACCCGGATTTCTTCTCCCGTTTGCGGCTGATGTACATTCAAGCCGTAGATATCAAATATCCACGAAAGAATGATAACAACCAGCGTCAACAAGAAAAACATGGCTGCCGGATGTGGTAAACGCCATATAACTCTGTTATTCATCATCCGCTTCCAGATTATCAATATCGAGAATACGAAGTTCTAAAGCACGTACAGCCAAACGAGTCGCATTTACCCCCATGCGTTCACCCTGCGGAAACATGCGGTTTATCAAATCACTCTGGCGTTTTTCCAGAGATTTTACACCGAAAGGCATTCCCTTCAGGTTAGCAATCATTTCTTTTGTATAACCCAATGCCAAATGACGCAGAAAACGTTCATCATATTCATCAATATCATAACTAATAACAGCTTCCTGGCGCTTTGTGTCACTGATAACAGATTGTTTGAAACGATCCACTATTTTTTCCAAGATAGGATAATTGAAAACAAGTTTCTTTCCATCCATGACAGCCTGTACATCCGTTTTGGTAAGCAACTCTCCGGTTTTAAGAATGATACCATCTGCTCCTGCATTCAAAACATCCACCCAAAGTTTTTCATTCAATATTTCTCCGGTAAATATCAGTACATGTACCCCTGGATAACGTTTAAAGATATTGCGGCATATATCGACTCCTATAGTTGTAGAACCTCCCAAGCCTAAATCCAACAGTACCAAGTCCGGCACTCCAACTTCCATAAGTGTCCAGAATTCATTCTCGGTCATAGCCGTACCGATAACCTCTGCATTAGGAATTTCATGACGGAATATTTCTTCTGTTCCTTTCAATTCCAATTTGATATCTTCTACAATGATTACTTTGAATTTTTTGTCTTTCATATTATCTATTATTTTTTTCTCGGTATAGTAAAGTAAACAGTAAATCCCCCCTTCTCAGATGGCTCGGCATTGATACGACAACCACGCTTTCCTGCAAATTCATCATGGTCGCGAATAATTTGTTTGCATACCAGATATTCCGTTCCTCGTAAATCACCCTTTTCTGCGGTTGCTGTCATACGCTCCAAATTCGGATAAAAAAGCTGATTCAATTCTTCACAGTCTTTCTCTCTCCGCGTATCTGTGAAAAAGAAACGAATATATTCTTCATCCGTAACAGCTTGCAGATATATTATTCCATCCATAGAAACCGATAAGGCTTCATTTATAAGATTTTCCAAAAGAAAGCGTAACAGGATAAAGTCTCCTACTATCTGCTCGTCAATACCATCCGTATGTAAAGATATGGCAAACGTTTTCCCTTTGCTTGCTTTACGGAAGTATTTTTCCGTTAGGGCAAATAATTCCGGTATGGCAATCACCCCACGCCGGAATGTAACTTCTTCTAATTGACGGGATGCGCACGAACTGAGTATGGTAAATATACCTTTATAATACTCTATAAGCTCGCCGATAGCCGCCACTGTTTCTGTTTCTTCCGTTTCCGATAATAATCCAGAGCGAAGTTTGCCTATCAGTTGCTTTATCTTATTAGGATAATAAATAGTTTCGTGCTTGATAGTAGAAAGACAATTATCCAATACCATATTCTGAATATGTAATAGACTATCCTCCCACGATGCCCGATGCGCTTCTTCATGCGCAGCCTCAATATCCCGGTATTTTGTAGCCAATTTTACCACAGCATTAAAAACTACAATCGCTATATACCGTGCTATTAATTCTAATAATAAATGAGCTGCTTCCTGTTCTACGTTTTCTTGGCGTTCAAGATACAACACGCCGATACAGCGCGAAGCGCCTGCAACGTCCACAATTAAAGGCAGTGCTTCAAATCCGGTTTCCGACAACTGTATCTGTTGCTCAAAACAACGCTGTACAGCTTCTTTCCATTTCTCATTCACAATGAAAGTATCATCTTCCTCTGTTTGAGAAGAGATATTTTCGGCTATGGGATTGGATGCATACTCCAGTCGATGCGTAGCTTCGTTGTAAACAGAGATTCCTAATCTGTCAATAGTCAGCAATTCATTTACCGCATCAAAAGCATTTTCAACAATGAGCTGCGGAATACCTTTTAATGTATCTTCTTCACGTTGTAACATCTCCTTTGTATCGGAAACTTGAGTTGAAGAAGCAGCAAAAACCAGTTTATTAATCTCCAGAACCTGTTCCAGGTTCCAGCGGTTCATGAGACGTTTACGTATATACAAAATATAATAACCCGATAGCAACATACACATCAGACCGACAAACAAAATACCCCCCACCATTTTATTATTAGTAGAACGCTCTAACTGACTACAATACTCTCCCAACGATTGATCTTCACCCAATAACTTGAACAACGTGGTATATGCCGCATTGTTATAAGTATATGCATCCCATTGTTTCAATGCTAAAAAGGCAACTGCCGCCTCATTCCTGATATCCAGAATAACATGGAAGTCTGAGTTGAACAAATCATTCCACCAGGATAATTCGGCAGGCTCTCCCTCTCCCGTCAATGTCATGTAGCGGTGCGGGGAATGGGCATATTTCTTATAATGTTCATTCAGACAAACTATGGCAGAATCGGCAAATTCCAATGCCTGCTCAAAATGACCTTCTATATTACTATAATATGCACCGTTGGCATAATCAGATGCTTCGTTCAATAAAAGTTCATATTCTTTTTCCGCTGCCTGCGACAAAGAGTCCTGCACAGTTTGTACATAGACATCGTTCGGTTGCTCCACTGCCTTTTCCACCGATTGATTGCACGCTACTATTCCGAATGGAAGGAATGTGCATAAAAATAACATAAAAGTCTTGCGTATCCCTACCGGCAGGCGGAAATAAAAGCGGCTACCTTTTCCTAAAGTACTCTCCACATTAAACAGACATACCTTAAATACCTCATTCATTTTCCGGTATTTTTCAATAATGCCTTTACAGTTCATCAGCCCGAAACCACTACCTTTACTTTTTTGCAATTCCTCTTTATCCGCGGCACTGAGCATACCTATTTCCTGTGAATTATACAGCTTTTCTCCCACAATGTGCTTTACATCTTCTTCTGAAAGCCCACGTCCGTTATCTTCTACTGAAATTTCGACATATTCCTCCGTAGAACAAGCATATACCTTCACAGCACCTCCTCCTGACGTATATTTACGGGCATTTTCCGCCAGCGTATTTATCATGAATAAAGTCAATGCCTTATCCGCTTTCACATAAACATCCGTCGGAATTACATCCAGCTTTTGCTGCTTCATTTCGAAAGCGCGGCTACCTTTTCGTATCAGATTAAAAAGCTCATTCAGTTCAAATGTTTCTATATTAAGACTCAGACTTCCCTGTTTCATCTTAATCCATAATGCGAGGATATCATTATATTCATTGATAGTGGTTACCAGTTCGTCAATATATTGATATTTCTCAGCCTTGATACTTTCATCATAAATAAATCCTTTTCCTATTAGTTTATGTTCTTCATTAATGATGCGGTCTATATATGGATGAATACCGTTCACAATTGCCAGACAGGTTTTCTTTATCAAGTTCTGTCGTTTGTTTCCAGCTATATGCTGCTCGTACACATAACGTTGTTTTTCCAGCCTGCGCCGCTCATCACCCAGTGAAATAGATGTCATACCATTATCAAGCGCCCATACAATATATGGTGTTATCACGCGCACCATCGCCTTTTCATCTTTTGTGAGTCGCTTAGGCAGAATCAACTGTTTGTTCTCTATGCGGATATTTTCTACTTTGAAAAGTTCTTCAATATCCGTACTTACCGCAGAGGAAATGGTATCTATAATTTCTTCTTCCGTCTGTGCATCAGCAGGAATAGAAGCTGTTATTTTCTGACAAATATCCAACATTAGTTTCAGCCGGTACAAATGATTACGGTTACGTGCCTTAGAATGTTTATTGAAAAACCAGAAGAACAAGACAACCAGAATAAAACCTGTAATAACGAAGAAAAGCAGAATATTCAGTTGCCGGGCTTCATTTTCCAAAGCCAGATAACGGCTTTCCAGTTCTTTATCCTGTCGTGTATCTTCCAGAATATCCAGATAAATATTACGGTTATAATCGGAATACTCTTTCATTTCTAATCCGGCGTATGCAACGCTCAGTTGTTCCCTGATACGCGAAATCCATTCAGGTACAGTCTTTAATTTGTGTTGTATCCATGTCTTTTCAGAAGATATCGTATCCCGGCGTTCGAATGTTTTCAACCAATCCAAACTATCGCGACTATCATAAAAGCGACGATGGTGATCGTTAACACATTCTAATGCAAGGGTCAGGGTATCCAACGCTTCGGCATACCTGCCGTGTGCATTCAAATATTTACCGATGGAAACATAAGCACCTGCTATTTGATACAAATCATTATATTGGCGAAATTCTTTCAAAGCCAGTTGCCCCAAACGCATAGGTAATAAAGAATCTACCGGAACCTCAAACTGTTTCAATGCATGTGAGCGCCGGTTCAGGAAGAATTCATAATTATCCGGTGATGCCATTAAATTTGCAAGCCCTTGTACCCCGTTACCTTCAAAATACAAATATCCATCTTGTGATGCCAGTCTCCAAGTTATATATAACTCATCAAATTCATTTAAACGGCGTTCATCTGCCGTTTCTCCATCACACAATGCAGCGGAACCTTTTATATAGTGATAATATAACAATTGATTAGTGTCCGCAGCCAATTCCTCCTGCAAATGAATTTCATTGATGGAAGCTATCGCCTCTGGACGTTGTTGCAAATAATAATAATAGACCGCAGAAACAATATAAAATTCAGAACGCGCATAATTCAATCGTAACCGTTCATGTTTATCTACGAAAAGATTATTATCCTCGTCAACTCGCTTCATACGGCGGAGAGCACTGTTCCGATAGTCGTAAAACTCCTTATTCATAGCCGTCCGCTGATAGATTTTCATCAATCCGACATCAGCAATCAGTAATTCCAGTTCATTTTTAGTCAGGTTATACACCTCTTTATGATACTTCTCCGCCCTTTCAAAATCCATACGTATAAAGGCACAAAAACCCAAGTTATTGGAAGCTTCCGCTTTACCCTGATGATACAGATTGACACTTGAATACGCTTGTGCAGCGGCATAATACGAAGAGTCCAAATCTTTATAGCGATAGGAATAGGCTACCTGATTGAGCGAATCAATAAGACGTATCTCTTTTGTTGGAGCAGTACCCACACAAGAAGCCATCACTATGCAGAAGCACAGCAAGCCTATTGGTAATATATAGAAAAACTGTTTCACAAACTGTTCTTAATATAGTGTTCATTGAGGAATATAAACATTTACCCCAACCTCATTATAGTTAGCAAAGCTACAAATAAATCCGGGAAACAAAAATATTTTTTCTACAATAAGTCTTGTAGAATGTAGTTGGAAATTCATAACTTTGCACGCAATTAAAACAAATAGGTAACATCTATTACAAATGAGCGAAAAAGCACCCGTACTGGTATTCTCAGGAACTAATTCGAGATACCTCGCAGAGAAAATCTGCTCAAGCCTTGGTTGTCCTCTGGGAAAGATGAACATCACCCACTTTGCCGATGGTGAGTTCGCCGTCTCTTATGAAGAGTCGATTCGTGGCGCACATGTATTCTTAGTTCAATCAACTTTTCCTAATTCCGACAATTTAATGGAGCTTCTGCTGATGGTTGACGCTGCTAAAAGAGCGTCCGCTAAAAGCGTTGTTGCAGTTATCCCTTATTTTGGTTGGGCGCGACAGGACAGAAAAGACAAACCCCGCGTTTCTATCGGCGCAAAGCTGGTAGCTGATTTGCTCTCAGTAGCGGGCATAGATCGTTTGATAACGATGGATCTCCATGCTGACCAAATCCAAGGTTTCTTCAACATTCCGGTAGATCACTTGTATGCTTCAGCCGTATTCCTCCCTTATATCGAGTCTCTGAATTTAGAGGATCTGGTAATTGCTACGCCTGATGTAGGTGGTTCCAAACGTGCCAGCACATTCTCCAAATATCTTGGAGTTCCTTTGGTATTGTGTAACAAATCACGTGAAAAAGCCAATGAAGTTGCAGCCATGCAGATTATTGGTGATGTATCAGGCAAGAATGTAGTATTGGTAGATGATATTGTAGACACGGCCGGTACTATCACAAAAGCTGCTAATATTATGTTAGAAGCCGGAGCAAGCTCCGTACGCGCCATTGCCAGTCATTGTGTAATGTCCGACCCTGCTTCTTTCCGTGTACAAGAATCCGGATTGACGGAAATGGTATTTACCGATAGTATTCCCTACTCTAAAAAATGTGCTAAAGTAAAACAACTCAGCATTGCTGCCATGTTTGCCGAAACAATCAAGAGAGTAGTAAACAACGAGTCTATCAGTTCGCAATACATTATCTGATTTTATATTTTAGGCGCGGATTACACGGAATACACGGATTTCTTATACTCATAATCTCCGTATCATTCGCGTAATCCGCGCCTAAATATATAGAATCACTAAACCTTAGTTAGCTTTCCAGTCTTCCCATTTTGTAGGTACCTTTTCGTATTACTCTTCCATTCTTGTCTGTTTCTACAAAAGGCCCGTCTTTTTTACCTTGTTTAAAGAATCCTTCATAACGGTTTCCGTCTTTATCTTCCTGCACACCGTTACCTTCTTCCATGCCATTTACGAAACCACCTTTATACTTTGTTCCGTCCGTCATAATCAAAGTCCCTTGTCCATTGAACTGGTTATCTTTCCATTCACCTTCGTACGAATCACCAACATTCCATTTATAGATTCCATAACCATTGCGTTGATTATCTTTCCATTCTCCATCATAGACAGCACCGCTGGTCCAAGTAAATATTCCCTTACCGTCCTGCATACCGTTTTTAAAATTCCCCACGTACTTATTACCGTTGGCGTAATAGTAAATACCGGCTCCCGTACGTTCACCTTCAATATATGAACCTTCATAACGATCACCCGTATGGAAGAAATAAATACCTTTTCCATGTTGCATGTCATCCTTCCAGTCGCCTACATACTTATCGCCATTCGCATATTCAAAAGTACCTTTTCCTTCACGGATATCATTATTCCAATCGCCTTCATATTTACTGCCATCATTCCAGACAAATGTTCCTTTTCCGTCTTTCTTATCGTTTTTCCAAGTGCCGTCATATTTGGAACCGTTTTTCCAAGTATATGTACCGTCCCCTTCACGCTTATCATTAGCCCAGTTACCTCTATAAATATCACCGGTATAATAGTACATTGTACCCTCCCCATGCTGGTAATCCTGAAACCACATGCCATCATAACGGTTATTATTCATAAAATAGTAAATGCCTCTGCCATGTTGTTGATCCTGGAGCCATTGTCCTTCATATTTTTCTCCGTCGGAGAGACTGTATGTGCCGTAACCTTCACGTTTTCCTTTTACATACTCACCTTCGTAGACATCGCCATTTATAAAAACGGTTTTTCCTTTTCCGTTGGGGGTTCGTCCTTTCATTTCACCCGTATATACGGAACCGTTTTTATCTGTATATGTTCCTATTTTGATTTCGGAAGAGAATGCACCTTTCACTTTATTGAAGAAACTTTGTTGCTTTTCTTGGGCTATTGCTCCGGTTTGGGACAAGAATACCAGAATAAGTGCAGTAGTATATATATATTTCATTGAATTTGAGTATTAACAATTAAAAATAAGAATAATGTATTCGTACCTACCATAAAGACGCAAACTAATGACAACTTATTACGTATCTCTGACAGGATTTCCACAAAGATACAATTAATCTGCAAAAGGAGAGAGACATCTCCCGCTTTTATGACATTTTTTTGCCCGATATGATTTCTTTTAAATTCTCTTTGCACAAATACTGTGCGGAAAGTTCACGTATTTCAACAGAGGTAATGCTCTTTACTGCCTCCAGAACATCTGTCACATACGTATTGGAAAGACCGGAAGTATGGATAAATATCCAGGCATCCGCCAAGGAGAAAGCCGATTCATAGTTACGGCACATATCTCCCAACATATAGTTCTTCACCACAGTTAGTTCTTCTTCAGGAACGAGGTCATTTTGAAGCCGGTCTATTTCATGATACACCTCTTTAATAAGAGGTTCAACTGATTCATTGGCTGTTTCTGTGTTGATAACAAACAGGCTACTGTCGGGATAAGGCATAATGCCGGCGGATATCCCGTAAGTATATCCTTTCTCTTCACGGATATTAGACATCAGCCGGCTACCAAAGTACCCACCGAATAAGGTAACTAATACGCGAACTTTTAAATAATCAGGATGTTGGCGGTGGGCGCTAAGCATACCCAAACGGACAGCGCTCTGCAAAGCATCGGCACGTTCGGCAAAAAAACGTTTTTCGGAGGAAGTGACGGGGACGTACATATTCCTCTCCGGCTTCAGAAATCCTTTTCCAAACGGTTCGCTTCCAAAAACAGCTTCAATCCGGCGAATACAGTCCGCACTGACTTTCCCTGAAAGATAGATGCTACAATTTCCCGAATGATAATACCGGTCATAAAATTCCCGTAGAATAGAAGGAGTGATTAAGTGGTAATCTTCTTCTTCAACCAATTGCCCGCAAGGATGTTCCTTTCCGTAAATAGCGTTCAGCATAGTACGGTGAGCTAAAAAATCTACTTTCGAGCTATTAACAAGGAACTGCTGAATATTGTTATTAACAATCACCTCCAGTTCTTTTTCGGGAAAGAGAGGCTCTTTTACTATAGATTCAAGAACATCCAATGTCTCGGGAAGATATTTATTTAAGGAGTAGAGCGTGACATAAGCATACTCGGATGCACTGGACAGTTCCAGCCAAGCGCCATAATAATCCAGCTTTTCGGCAATGGCTGCGGCAGAGTAACGACGAGTGCCTTCACGTAACATCCGGTTGGTAAACAAAGCCTGTAAACGATGGTTCTGTTGCCATCTGCCACTTTCCATCAACAAGTCGATACGCAACACTTCATTATCTCCGGCATTGAGTATATATAAAGGTATGCCGTTGGGCATCGTCCGTTTTTCAGGTAATTGTACTTCCAGTTGTTTGGGTTCACAAATAAGGGGTGGTATGCTTCTGTCTAACATGGGCGCAATGGTTTCCACATATACTTTTCCTATTTTACATAATGGTAACTGATACCATCATCAATTGAAGATATCGTCCAGACCGGTATCAGACGAAGGTTCCGTGCTTTCTTCGCCATTATCCCTGCACGGGTCAAATCCTTCCGGCAACTTGAACCTTTCGTTTTCATCATATCCTAAGCTCTTGTCGGCATAGACTTTCACCATATATTTAGCCCAGATAGGTAATGCCAAAGCCGCTCCCTGTCCATGCAGCATGGTGTCGAAGTGAATATCACGTTCTTCACCGCCTACCCAGCAACCGGATACTAATGAAGGGGTAAATCCCATAAACCAACCATCAGAATTATTGTCGGTTGTTCCTGTCTTACCACCCATGTCGGCTTTTACTCCATGACGGCGGACACGCATACCTGTACCTTCATTGACTACAGCACGAAGCATAATCAGCATTTTATACACACTGGAGACACTGATCACTTCTTCCATTTCAGGAGAAAAAGTAGCCAGTACATTCCCTGCATTATCTTCAATGCGGGTTACAAATAATGGGGCAACACGAATACCTCTATTGGGGAATGCAGTGTAAGCGCTTGTCATCTCTCCTACCGATATCTCACAAGGACCGAGGCATAGAGAAACAGAGGGAACGATTTGACGGTTACGCACACCAAAGCTCTCAATCAGCCGCTTCAGTGAATACGGATTAAGTTTACCCATCAAGTATGTTGTAACCCAGTTATCAGAATTAGCCAATCCCCACTTAACGGTTACCATCTCCCCGTATCGTTTTGTATTGGCATTACGGGGTGTCCACGGTTCACCGTTTTCATCAATCAAAGTGTATTCCACATGCCGCACTTCATCACATGGAGAATAACCGTTTTCCATAGCGAGCGTATAGAGGTAAGGTTTAACAGTAGAACCTACCTGGCGGCGACCTACCATTGCCATATCATATTTGAAATAGTGATAATTGGGTCCTCCCACGTATGCTTTCACATGCCCGTTATGCGGATTCATCGACATAAAACCCGCACGAAGGAAGTGCTTGTAGTAACGGATGGAATCCATAGGGGTCAGGATAGTATCTTTCTCGCCTTCCCAGGAGAATACCGTCATTTCTACAGGAGTATCGAACGCTTTCTTTATTTCAGCATCTGATGCTCCCGCCTTTTTCATGATGCGGTAACGGTCGGACTGCGCCATTGTACGGGCAAGGATTTCATCTACCTGTTCCTGGGTTATCCGGTTGCTGTACGGTGCTTTTTTACGTCCTTTCTTTTCCTTGAAGAAGTACCCTTGCAGTTCTTTCAGATGTTCTGCTACCGCATCTTCGGCATATCGCTGCATGTGCGAGTCAATTGTGGTATATATTTTCAGACCATCCGTATAAAGGTTGTACTTGGAACCGTCTTTCTTCGTGTTTTTTTCACACCATCCAAACAATGGATTATTCTCCCAATCAAGAGAGTCCTCATAATATTTCTGCATTTGCCAGCCACGATATTCTCCACGTACGGGCTTCTTGGCATTCATCACGCCACGCAGGTATTCGCGGAAATAGGCTGCTAAGCCTTCATTATGGTCAACACGGGTATATTTCAGAACAAGGGGCAACGCCTGCAAAGAATCACATTCTTCCGCCGTGATATATCCGGCTTTCAGCATCTGCCCAAGTACTACATTGCGGCGTCCGCGGCAACGTTCGTTGAATCGTACCGGATTAAAATAGGACGGGTTCTTGCACATACCTACCAATGTAGCGGCCTCTTCTATTTTCAGGTTTTTAGGTTCACAACCAAAATAGGTCTTAGCCGCAGTTTTAATTCCAACCGCATTGTTCAAGAAATCAAATTTATTGAGATACATCGTCAGGATTTCCTCTTTGGTATAATAGCGTTCCAGATTCACAGCAATTACCCACTCAATCGGCTTCTGGAATAAACGTTCCATCACATTGCCTGCAGCGGGCGAATAAAGTTGCTTGGATAATTGTTGCGTGATGGTACTACCACCGCCTGCATTCTCTTGAAGCAACAAGCCGCGCTTCACAATGGCGCGCGTTAAGGCAATAGCGTCAATCCCCGAATGTTTTGCAAAACGCACATCTTCCGTAGCAATCAATGCATTGATAATATTGGCGGGCAAATCATTATATCCCACATAGACACGATTTTCCTTACTGAAAGAATACGTGCCCAGCACCTCGTCATCTTCCGAGAAGATTTGCGTAGCATACTTATAATTGGGGTTTTCCAGATCTTCAATAGGGGGCATATAGCCTATCCACCCTTTTGATATGGAGAAAAAAACAGCGACACAAGCCAATACGACAACGGCCAAGAATATCCAAAGGAATTTAACGATGCTCTTTATCATGTTTATTACTTAGTCTACGCACCCAGACCCTGTGTGATAGAAGTTGAAACTTGAAAATATCAAATTTCAGTTTCACGTTCCGTGCAACAGAATACTTGATTGTGCAAAAATAATATGGCAAAGGTACGGAATTATATTGGAACACGTTTATTTTTTCAAAAGAATTAATAAAACACAGAGGAGCAGAGGCACAGAGTTTTTTCTTTTTAATAAGGAGAAAATATGCGAGAGAACAATGGAAAGGGTGACTCTGTCGCAGAAAACTCTGTGCCTCTGCGCCTCTGTATTCTATAAAATAAGTATATGGCAAAAAATATATTGAATTAGCAATATGTAATCTCAAACGAATATGAGTTTACAGAAAGACAGCCAAAACACAGTTTTCCTAACACAGCTTTCTGCAAAAAAAGGAAAAATAGGAAGTATAAGTGCGGGGTTTTGAATATATATTCAGATATTTCGTATAAATTGCGCCTAATATGATTACTTATGCAATAATTCTTTGCTTCTTGTACGAACCGAAATAGATGGAGCGCAAACAGCAATATGCCGTACGCGAACCATATATATGTGGTACGCGTACCGCATATATCCCGTGCGTGAACCGCATATATCCCGTGCGTGAACCGCATATATCCCGTACAAAAGCCACACATATCCAATAAAAATAAGCCTTTAAAAACTCCTTCTAAAGCGACTTCCGTAATTTTTTAGAGATGTACGTATTTCGATATCGCACTATCTGTCAGGCAGATACGGATTTTTACTTCGATATTTCCAACCGTCCCTGTCTTCGGACGAAAATACGGCATTCTAAAACAATAGAAAATACAAAGTGTTATTATGACAGATGATTGTGGCATATACTGAAATTTATCTGATAGAATCACTATGACACCGTTCTTAAAATGAGTAACTTTGCTGCGAAATAAAGCTTTCTGCATTTTAATCGTATATTAAAAATGACACTGTTTTATGGATAATAACCCGCACGTATTAGGCACCGAACGTATTGGCAAACTATTGTTGCAGTACTCCATTCCCGCCATTATCGGTATGACGATTACTTCGCTGTACAACATTATCGACAGTATTTTCATCGGTCACGGTGTGGGGGCAATGGGTATTGCCGGGCTGGCAATCACCTTTCCGCTGATGAATCTTGTGGTAGCATTCTGTACGCTGGTGTCGGCAGGCGGTTCTACCATCTCTTCCATCCGCCTGGGACAGAAAGACCTGAACGGGGCGACCGAAGTATTGGGGAACACACTGATGCTTTGCCTGATTAACGCGTTCGTATTCGGCGGGGCTGCTTTTCTGTTTCTGGACGATATACTGAGGTTCTTCGGCGCCAGCCACGATACACTGCCTTATGCGCGGGACTTCATGCAG
Organism: Bacteroides sp. UBA939; assembly: GCF_002293435.1. Taxonomy (GTDB): domain Bacteria; phylum Bacteroidota; class Bacteroidia; order Bacteroidales; family Bacteroidaceae; genus Bacteroides. The sequence goes on from NZ_DBDF01000168.1 coordinate 22,249, forward strand.
ATTATTCTGGCAGGTACACCTATTACTTATACAATGATTGGACTGAACAACGTGATGCGCGCCACCGGCTACCCGAAGAAGGCGATGCTGACGTCAATGGTTACGGTGGTTTGCAACATCATCCTCGCTCCTATCTTTATCTTCCACTTCGATTGGGGGATACGCGGGGCGGCTACGGCAACGGTTATTTCGCAGTTCATCGGTATGGTGTGGGTAGTGAAGCATTTCCTCAACAAGGACAGTCTCATCCGTTTCCGTCCCGACTTCTGGCAACTGAAGAAGCGCATCATAAGCAGCATCTTCTCCATCGGCATGTCTCCGTTCCTGATGAATGTATGTGCGTGCGCCATCGTGATTATCGTCAATAACACGCTGCAACGCTACGGGGGCGATATGGCTATCGGGGCTTACGGCATTATCAACCGCCTGCTGACGATGTACGTGATGATTGTACTGGGGCTGACGATGGGTATGCAGCCCATCGTGGGCTACAACTTCGGTGCACTGAAGCACGACCGGGTGAAGCAGACGTTGAGGTTGGGCATCGTGACGGGCGTCTGCATCACGAGCAGCGGTTTCTTGATTTGCGAGCTGTTTCCGCACGCGGTTTCCGCCATCTTTACGAACGACGATGCGCTGATTGACATCGCCGCGCGGGGAGTACGCATCTGTGTGCTGATGTTCCCGCTGATAGGCGCACAGATTGTTATCGGTAACTTCTTCCAGAGCATCGGGAAGGCGAAGCTCAGTATCTTCCTTTCGCTCACGCGGCAACTGCTGTATCTGCTTCCGGGGCTTATCTTATTCCCCAGAATGATGGGGCTGGAGGGCATCTGGACAAGTATACCCGTAGCTGATTTCTTCGCTTTCATCACCGCCCTCACTACGCTGTTGATTTACATCCGCCGGATAGGCAGGAACGGCGAATCCTACTCTTAGCACACAGAGGCGCAGAGTTTATGAATTATGAATGGCTGCGCGATACAAGCTATTTTTCAGACGCGGATTACGCGGATGACACGGATTTCTTTTTATCTTCCTGATGGAATAACAACATAGCGCAGCATTAAAATCTGCGTCATTCGCGTTATCCGCGTCTAAAAAATCACTCGTTCTTAATACTCTTCACCGGATTCTCATTCGCAATCCTCCACGCCCTGCCCACCACGCACGCCACGATGAACAGCAGCAGGCAGACGGAAACCACCACGTACCACACAGCCGACAGTCGCACCATGTCGCGGAACTGGCTAATCCAAACCTCCCCCGCCTTGAACGAACCAACCGCCCCAAGCGCCACCGCCGGAACCGCCAGCCAAAGCACATCGCGCGAGAGCAACCGCAGAATCCCGCTCACCTCCGCCCCATTCACCTTGCGGATGGCAATCTCCTTGGAGCGCAGGCGGACTTCATCGTTCACATACCCCACAAGCCCCATCAGCAGTATGAACAGAATCGTAACGGACGCCAGCAACGTTATGTCGCGAAACACACGGACGGACTCCGAAAGCACCCGCATCTCCCTCTCCATTGAGTGGAACAACAACTTGTCCTGCGGATACGCACGCTGCACGTCCTCGTTCAGCCGCGCCAAGTTATCGTCGAAAGGCTCCTTCAGCCGGACGTGCACAAACCGGAGCGTGCCAGGCTCCCAGGTCACCAACACCGGCTCGCGGTCGTCCTGTTGAAGCGGAAAGCTGAATGTGTCCAGCACACCGACCACAGTACCCAGGTCGTTCACACGCTCGCCCACGCCGGTGCCCTCCCACTGCATCTTCTCTACAAAGGTACGGTTCACGAGCACCTGCCCGGTGCCCGACAAGCCTTGTCCTGCCGCCAGCCTCAGACCGATAAACGCCTGGTAATCCGAATCGAACGCCGTGCTGCGGGGCGAGAAGAGCCGGTTGCCTTGATTGTCCGTTATCGCGTGCGGAGAGTAGAACCCCAGTATCGTGGCATCCGACGAAGCCACAGCCTCCACATAAGGCAGTGCGGCAAGGAGACTACGCAGATTCTCGGGTTTTTCCAGCCCCTGACTGGTGTACGCCACACGCTCGGGGCGGAAACCACGGTCGCGCCCGGTGGCGTAGTTGTACTGCAAGAGCACCACCAGCATCATACCCAGTATGAACGCCGCTCCGCCGAACTGTACAAACAGCAGCACCCGTTTCCACCCGCGCCTGCCGGAGGTGTAACGCTGAAAGACCTGCGTCACCGGTATCCGCGAGAACAGCACGCCAGGCAAGCATCCGCCCAACAGGAACAGCAACGCCACTGCCGAGAGCGGCGCCCACAGATTCTCCCAGGCAAACAGCACGCTCAGCGGAACGGCCGCCAGTTCCTCCATCTTCTCACTGAAGACGTGGACTAACAGGGCTATCACAAGCAACGCCAACACTATCACCACCGCCGTCTCCACCAGGAACATGGACAGGATGTTGCGCCCCGACGCACCGCTACACTTGTGCACGCCGATGGCCTTGGCGCGCTGCGTGAGCGAAGCAACGGAGATCAGTACATAATTCAGTGTCGTGGTGAAGAGCAGCACGATGCCCAGCAGTGCCATAATCCAGACCATCTTCCTCACTCGCGAGTTCTCCAGGTGGAGGCTTCGTATGGGGGTGATGTGCACGTTCAGTTCCAGTCCGCTGTCCGCCGGGATGTGGCGGGCGATGGCGGCGGTGAGGCGTTCGTTGAGGAACGTAGCATCCGCGGGGCTGTGCAGACGGAGGTACCCGCTGTAGTTCCCACCGCTATTCCAACCGAGGCGCGCCCACGAATGGCGTTCGATGCTGGCGAAAGAGACAATAGACTCGGGGCGGGTGTCCATCGTCACGTTCAGGGGCAGGTCGGCGTAGATGCCCTTTACGAGTACCGTGACTTCCTGTCCCCAGCAGGTGTAGTTCAGTGTCTTCCCCAAGGGCGACTCGCTACCGAAGACACGCCGGGCGGCGGACCGGGAGAGGAACACAACGTCCGGGTTTGATAGTTCGCGGGGGTCGCCTTCCAGTACGTCCAGTCCCAGGGTGGCGAAGTAGAGGGTATCGGCCATTACGGTAGGGATCTTATATTTCACTGCGCCCAGGCGGTAGCTACTGCCGCCGAAGGGGAAGGTGGTGGTTGCGCTCTGCACACAGTCCGGGAACTCCTCGGCTATGGCGCCGGGGATGGAGTGGATGGTGTAAGAAGACTCGCCGCCTTTCAGTACGCCTTTCTCCAGCCAGCCGGTCTTGATGAGATAGAGGTTCTCGGGCTGGTGGTAGACGGTGTCGAAGCTCAGTTCGAAGGCGATGCGGGCGAAGAGGAAGACGGACATCAACAGTCCCAGCGCCAGGGTGATGACTTTGATGATGTTCGAGCTTCGTCCGCGAAGCAAGGTTTGCAAGGAGTAATAGATTTGCTTCATAAATAATGAAAGTTGGTTTTGATGATAATGATATTTACTTTGTATACTTAATATGTATAAATACCCTTATGATGAGAATTTAGCCGAGGAGTGAAGTAGTGGTTAGTGGTTAGTGGTTAATGATTAGTGATTAGTGATTAGTGGTTAGTGATTAGCAGTAGTATCTC
>NZ_DBDF01000054.1 GCF_002293435.1 Bacteroides sp. UBA939
TACGGAGTTGGCCGATCGCTTACGATCTATATATACTCCCGATTTTCTATATGTTTTTTAAAGTTTAAGAACGTGGCTTCGGCAAGCTCGGTCATCGAGTACGAATACGATGGAAATGGCAACCTGACTAAAGATTTGAATAAAAACATAGTTGATATTGAGTATAATATATTAAATTTGCCCAATCGAATAGCGTTTGGTGACAACAGTTACATTGAATACACGTATGCGGCGGACGGAACAAAGTCCCGCACGAAGCATGTGATAAACGGCGTAACCACCACTACGGACTATTGCGGTACTGTGATCTATGAGAATGGGGCGTTGAAGCGAATCCTGACGGAGGGAGGCTATATCGCAAACGGCACGCACCATTTCTACCTGCAAGACCACCTGGGGAATAACCGTGTGGTGGCCAGGGCAAACGGCGAGGTGATACAGAACAACCATTTCTATCCTTTCGGTCTTTCATTCTATGACAGTGCAAACGAGACCGCGCAGCCGTACCAGTATAATGGCAAGGAACTGGATCTGAAGAAGGGACTGAACCTGTACGATTATGGGGCGAGGCAGTATGATGGGGCGCTGGGAAGGTTTATGACGATGGACCCGATGGCGGAGAAGTATTATTCTATGAGTCCGTATGCGTATTGTGCGAATAATCCAATAAATTATATAGATTTGCATGGAGATAGTTTGACCCTTGTTGGTGGTAATGTGCAGGAAATTATTACAGCCATATATCATGGATTAGAAGATAAAACCAGTATATCAATGAAGTTCAATAATGGTGTATTGGATCCTACATCAATAGCAGAACAAGCAAGCAACACATCTGATGTTTTCTTGCAAGATATGTATGAGATAGCAATAAATCCAACAATGGTAGAATTGTCTTTTTCGAATAACAATACATATATGATGAATGGACAAAAAGTAACAGAAGAATTTGCAGCTCCTTATGATGTTAATACAAGTGAATTTGGAGACGACTATGAAAATCTGTTAAGGTCTTGGGGGCAACCTTTAGGTAAGTCCATTAATGGGAATTTAGGTCAAACTTTAATCCCAGGAAATGTCTCTACTTCGGGGAAGAGTTCTACGAATGGAAATGTCCAGGTAATTGTTAATAGCAAAGGTTCATTAAACCATAGGGCTGTTGGTCTTGTACATGAATTTGCACATGTGGTTCTATATATGCGAGGACAACCGTATGGACACCCTCTACCTGAGGTGGATGAATTTGTATATGGTAGGGCAACAATAATGTCTAAAAGATTAGGTTATGATTTCTAAAAATAGGCAGATAAACATATTGATAATTATAGTATTATCCTTTTCTTGCTGTTCTTGTACTACCCCAAGGATGGGTAGTAAGCCAATAGTGGATATAAATGGATTTGTCATAATTGACAAAGTGAGTAATAAAAGCGTATTTTATATCAGAGAAAATGGGGAGAGGATAAAATGCTCAAAAGGGATAGAATTTGACGGAGGACGGGAAGCTTTGAAAGGATATCTTGATAGTGTTTATTACAATAATCCAAATTATCATAAATATAGTGAGTTTAATGTATTAGAAACTTTTATTATCTTATTTGATGAATATTTAAATATTAAAGAAGTCCGCATTATGCATCGGTATTATGCAGATAATGAAAGATTTTATTATGATAGTCTTTTTGTTAACGCCTTACAAAATACTAATGGTAAGTGGTATGAAAATATACAAAATAAAAAGTGGTACTATTATTTACATCGTCAAAGGATTTATTGAAATAGTATTCATTTGATTTTCGGGGCTGTCTCTCTTTTGAGGGACAGCCTCTCTAAATACAAATTTAACGCATATATGAGATGTTTTATTATTGTGTCATTCTTGTTGCTGACATCATGTAAACATGAGAAAGTGACTGATTTGGAATCTGAAAAGTTGATAGAATCATTCTTTGATACGTATAAAAGTAAAGGTGCGGAAATGGCTTTAAACGAGATCTTTGCAACAAATAAATATTTTAGCATGATGCATTCTCGTAGCGTTGGCGAAGTAAAAAGCAAATTGGTATCCTGTACGGATTCTATTGGAGAATATTGTGGTCATGAGATTGTAGTAAGACGTGTTATTGGTGAATCCTTGAACCATTATTCATGCATTGTTAAATATGAAGTGCAACCCATAAGGCTTATGCTTACATTATATAAGCCCCAAGATACATGGGTGTTGTTTAACTTCCAGTTTTCGACAGATTTCACAGATGAGTTAGATGAATCTGCTAAATTTTATTATATTGAATGATGACTTCGTTGAAAGGACGCGATGTGTCTCAAAGCAGTTGGGATATGTTTTTGCGAAGCGGTCAGCTATTTTAGCATCAAGCTCATGTATGCATGTTCCGAAGAGAATATCTTATCTGCCAGTTGTCCGATAGAAAGATGTTCGTGTACGCCCGGCAGGCGGCGGTGGCTGTACATGCACTTCCCCCTGTTCAGGTAGTAATATCCGTTGTTGGCGGAAAGTTCGTTATCGGAAAGTTCAATGTTCATTTCTGCCTGCGGATGTGTGGCGGCATAAAGATGAAGTACCGGTTGGAGACGAATGATGCGTATCATTCCCAACGGAAAAGACGGCTGATCTTGGACGGGCGGCATAAGAATGTCGAGGGTATCTGTTCGCATCTTCCGGCAAATGTATGAAAGTAAAAGATGCTCTGCTTCGGGGGTATCTGACAGCAGTTCATTGATTTGTGGCGTAGAGGATTTTTCACCGGGGTAGGCAACAGCAAGGGCGACGACTTCTTGTCCGTTGGAAAGGGTGAACAGGTGTCCGTTGCTCAGGTTGAGGTCGGCAAGGATGACGCGGAAGTCTGTCTCCGTATGTTGCAGGCAACAGGGACGTTCCAACATTTTGCGGTTCAGATAGTTGTAGGCTTCTTCGTTATAATCCGTATAAGTCCGGAGAACCCAAGGCGTTCCGGAAGATAAAGCAGGTGTTTCAGAAGACAAGACAAGCGTTTCGGAAGATAAAGCTGGTAAGGAAGAGTTCTGCACATCGGGCGGCAAATGGAAAGTCCGCCTGCCGTAACGGAAGACAGGTGCATACCCCGCGCGCGCGTAGTAGTCGAACAGCCACGGCTCGGCAGGGATGAGGGTACTGAAAGCCACGTTATTGCGGTACATGCGCCCGAATGCCTGTGATAGCAATTCGTGCATCACGCCCCGGTTGCGATAGCCGGGATGTGTGCAAGCACCCGAAACATAGGAAGTGGATACGTTTTCGTTGCAAAAAGTCATTGGGTAAGGCAGCATTTGTAAGGCAGCGATAACCTCGTCACCGCTTTCAATGGCAACATTCACATCTTTGTTGTAACGAAGGCTGAAATATAAGTCGATGAACTCTTCAGTGTCGTTAAAACAAAGTCTCCATAATTCTTTTACTTTCTCACGCATCTTTCTCTGTTTTTATTTCATTTATGTCTCTTCTTAATATAAAGAAAGATAAAACACAGTACCTCTGTGTTTCAATATGAATAATGCAAGTATTTACCAATTGATTTGTTCCACAGGGGTATTATTGAGGCAAGCTGTATATTTTTCGAGAATAATGGTTGGGTGATAGGAAAGTTTGGCTTTGCGTAGTCCTTCAATACCCAGGTCTTCTTCGCGGTTGATATAAGTATATTGCTCGGGAATGTGGTTGGCGAATTCATAGTTTATCATGGAATATGCACCGTCAATGGCAGTATCCGCTTTCTCTACATGTACGCCGAAAGTCTCTTGGTTGATGGGCATACCGAATGTAAAAGCCACTATTTTATCGTCCACATGAATAATGCCGCCTGTGAGTCCAAGCGCATCGAAGTTGCGCAACGCATAGCTGAGGGCGCGGCGCTCGTTGTCTGTACCTTGGTGCCGGTTGCAGTCGTTGGCTTTGCACCATTCTGCTTCCAAGTCAAGGCACTCTTGTATGCGGTCGGAAGTGAGGGGGATATATTCGTAATTGTAAGTTCTGCGGAATTTGTTGATATGGTTACGTTTGGGTTGGAATTTCTTTCCAGCCAGCGTGGTAAGGTTCGTGCGCAGATACAGGTAATCGGCATAGTTCCTGTCCGCCTCAAAGTGAAACCTACCGGGCATGATAGCTTCCAGATCCGCACGCATGTCCGTACATACGCCAAGCATGCAGAAATTCTCTCCTTCGTGTTCGGCATCCGCCATCATGTCATTCAGCACTTTTTTCAGATCGCCGTTTCCTACCGGCATCATATATACCAGTTCGCCTTGCGCCCAGAATTTCAGTATCAGAAAACCATCCTGCACGGCAAACTGAGTGTTATAAAGGAAGCGCCAACTACAGAGGTTGGAGAAAGACAGGTCGCAGTTACGGCGGTGACTGTTCAACGTATAGGATGTGATGAGTTCTTTGTCCTTGATTTCGATGTCTTTAAATGATATCATATAGTCTTATAATTCGTTAGCTTATTGAATAACAAAGATAGGGGGAAATTGTTATTGAAACTCAAAATAGCAGTATAAATAATGCTATAAACTTTGGTTGAGAGACGTTGCAAAGTTAGGTGTTTTACTGCTTGCTTGTAGCTGTTTCCGGTGATATTTCTTCCGGTTTGTTCCCGGACAATTGGAGAAACTTAAGAAAAACACACGTAATTATGGATGTTATTAGAAATATTTGCCTATTTTTGCAATCGATGTATATCACAATTTAAGTGGAATATTAATCATTTAAACAGAAAAAGAAATGAAAAAGAATTTATTTATTAGTGTTTTAGTTGCATTTGTAATGGTGTTTTGTGTAAATGTAAATGCGCAAGAGAAAGCGACTGGTAAGAATTATGAGACTTTGAAGAAACATGAGAAAGTTTTGGATAAAGATTTGCAGAAAAAAGCTATTAAAGAAGCTCGCAAAGAAGCAAAGAAGCTGGAAAAAGAGGGCTTTAAAACTCCTGTAGGGAAATTGCCTTTGGCTAAACAGTTGGAAACTGCTTGGGAAAAGCAGGCCGAATTGGATACGGAAGGTAATCCGTACTGGTATGTCGCTTCTTCCAGAACGGTAGGTGGTAACCAGTCGGCTGCCGTTTTGCAGGCAACGAATGCTGCCAAGATTGATTTGGCAGGTCAGATTCAGACTAAAGTATCCCAGTTAATTGACGCCAAAGTCGCTAATGATGATATGGGACAGGAAGAAGCTGCCAGCTTGTCGAGTGTGGTTGCTTCCAGCAAGAGTGTGATTTCCGCTACTTTGGGACGTATCATTCCTTTGGTGGAAGTTTACAAGACTTTGCCAAACAAGAATGTGGAAGTGATGGTTACTATCGGTTACAGCACACAAGCAGCAAACCAGGAAGCTATCAAAGCTATCCGCAAGGAATTGGCTGCCAAGTCGGAAGAACTGGCAAAAGAATTGGATAAACTGGGTTACTGATACTACCCTTTAAAAGTAGACTCCGAATGAATAAGAACAACCTGATTGGGTGGATATTTCTTATGGTAATGATTACCGCTCCGTTGCATGCCCAGAACACCGTTAAGGTGAAGGGCGTGCAAGGGCGCTGGCAAGTAAGCGAGGACATTACACTGAAAGAAGCGGAAGAACGCGCTTTCATGGAAGCGAAAAAAGAAGCCTTGAGCAAAGCCGGTGTTATGGAGAATGTCTGGTCGGTATTCGGACAGATTTCCCAGGAAAGCGGTACTGAATTCCATGAGGCATATTCTCAAATGAATGTGCTTGCAATTGGAGGAATGGTAAATGTCACTAATAAGAAAGTAGAGGAAGTGTGGGATACGGATACGCGCACCCTCTACAAAGTGGTGACTATTGACGCTGTAGTACAGAAAGAAGAGAAAACGGATAAGTCGTACGCGCTTGAAGTGAAAGGTGTGGAAAACTTATATAAGGAAGGAGATGTGTTTACGTGCAAACTGAAAGTGCATGGTACGGATTCCTATCTGAAGTTCTTCTGGTTTGATACGAACGGCGGCGCATTGCTTTACCCCAACCAATATGAGTCGGACACGCTGCTGAAAGTCGGACAGGAATATACCATTCCTTTCAGCAATGCGGTAGATTATCGTATGGAAAAGCAGGGAAAAGAGAATGAGAAAATCAACATGATGATGGTTGCTACGAAAGAAAACATCCCTTATACGGATGAAGTAACCTATCAAAATGTGTTGAAATGGGTGTACTCCATTCCTAATGACAAGCGTTGTGCTTTTTATGAGATGATACTGATTAAGTAATACCAGTTTTTAACTTCTCCAAATCTATTGTACAGATGAACAAAACGAAGAGTTTTTCCGCTGTCTTAGCTGCTTTTTTCTTGTTGGCGACGCCTTTGTGCGCACAGGATATTGAAAAAGAGTTTGAAGAATTTGCGAAGCAGCAACAAACAGAATTTGCGGATTTCAAAAATAAGGCGGATGCGGAGTTTGAGACATTTCTGCGTGAAACGTGGGAAAAGTATAATGCATTTGCAGCTATTCCGGCTCCCCAGCGTCCCGAACCTCCCCAACCGGTAGAGTTCGATAAGAGTAAACCTGTAATGCCTCCGATAAGCATCAAGCCTGCTGCGCCGAAAGTACCGGATGCACCTGTGCCCGACGTCGGCAGTAAAGTTCCCGTAGATATTAAACGTCCCAATCTGCCTGCTATAGAAGATAAGCCTGCTCCGGGCGTATACGTGCCGGGAAAACCCTATACTCCCGTAATGGTTGAAGTGCCTTCCGTAAAACCGGACGCTACGGTACTTCAAACTCCGGTAGAATTCTACGGTTCTCCTTTCAGGGTTGCTACAACTATTGTTGAAGGCTTCTCTCTGAAGGGCACTCGCGAAGGGGACGTGGCAGATGCCTGGAAAGACCTTTGCCGGAAGGATTATGAGCAAATGGTCAAGGACTGTATGACCCTTAAACAGGAAAAGAATCTGAGTGATTGGGCGTATCTACTGTTTACCAAGCAAATAGGCACGCAGGTGTTTGGCGCCAACCGTGCGGACGATATCGCTTTCCTGCAGATGTTTTTGCTTAATAAATCCGGATATAAAGTGCGCCTTGCCAAGATAGACGACAGGCTGAAGCTGATGATTGCTCCCGCCGGTACTATCTATGGTACACCTTATCTGAATATAAGCGGAAGCAAATATTATGTGTTCGAACCTACGCCAGGCAGTTCTATGAGTATTTATACGTATAAGCAGGATTTTGCCAATGCCAAGAATCTGGTGTGCCTGAATGTTGAAGGTATCCCGTCTTTCTCTATGGACGAATCCGACCGTACGTTTACTTCCTCGACCGGCGCCGTAAATGTGCAGGTAATGGTTAATAAGAATCTGATAGACTTTTATTACGATTATCCGCAGTGTGACGTAGTGATTCATTATAAAACTCCGATGAGCGAGGAGTTGCGTTCTTCCTTATATCCGCAGTTGAAAGCGGCTGTCGCAGGCAAATCGCAGAAAGAAGCCGCCAATATTCTGATAGACTTTGTGCAGACGGCTTTCCAGTATAAGACAGACGGAGATCAGTTTGGCTTTGAGAAGCCATACTTCCCCGATGAAACTTTCTTCTATCCCTATTGCGACTGTGAAGACCGCGCGATGCTTTTCTCTACTTTGGTGAGAGACTTACTGGGTTTGGATGCCATCCTGCTTGATTATCCCAACCATATTGCATCCGCCGTTCGCTTTACGGAAGATATTCCCGGTGACTATGTGGTGCTGGATGATGGTAGTAAATATTTAATTTGTGACCCCACCTACATAGGTGCGCCCATCGGCGCTTGTATGGACCAGTTCAAAGAAGTGGCTCCCGAAATCATTCGTTAGTGTTAAATATTACAATAATTGCAATTCGAGGTGTAAATACACCCCGAATTGCAATATGCATATTGCAAAATTGTGTACTTTTGCGGCGTAATTAGCATGTCAATTGAATTTTTATACGCAATTATACTATATGCAGAGATTAATTAATGAAATCGTTGAGCGCGCAAAAGCGGATCGCCAACGCATTGTTCTTCCCGAAGGAACGGAAGAACGTACCTTGAAAGCTGCCAATCAAATTTTGACAGACGGAGTTGCTGATTTAATTCTTCTGGGTAATCCGGATGAAGTTAATGCCTGTGCAGCAGAGTGGGGACTTGGAAACATTGGTAAAGCTACGATTATTGATCCGGAGAATCATCCGAAGAAAGAAGAGTATGCCCAATTGTTGTTTGAGTTGCGCAAGAAGAAAGGTCTGACGATTGAGGAAGCCCGTGGATTGGTGACTAATCCGCTTTACCTGGGCTGTCTGATTATCAAAAGCGGCGATGCCGACGGACAGTTGGCAGGTGCGCGTAACACAACGGGCGATGTTCTTCGTCCGGCATTGCAGATTATTAAGACTACTCCCGGAATTACATGCGTATCCGGTGCGATGCTGTTATTGACTCATGCTCCCGAATTTGGAAAGAATGGTATTTTGGTAATGGGCGATGTTGCCGTTACCCCGGTTCCGGATGCCCAACAGTTGGCTCAGATTGCAGTTTGTACTGCACGTACGGCTAAAGCGGTGGTAGGAATGGAACCGAGAGTGGCATTACTCAGTTTCTCAACGAAAGGTTCTGCGAAGCACGAAGTGGTGGATAAAGTGGTGGAAGCTGTGAAGATTGCCAAGGAAATGGCCCCTGATTTAGCTATTGACGGCGAATTGCAGGCGGATGCCGCATTGGTTCCTGAAGTAGGCGCCAGCAAAGCTCCGGGTTCTCCCATTGCAGGTAAAGCCAATGTCCTCATAGTTCCGAGCCTTGAGGTAGGTAACATTTCCTATAAACTGGTACAGCGCCTGGGACATGCGGATGCGGTAGGACCTATTCTGCAAGGTATTGCCCGTCCGGTGAACGACCTTTCGCGCGGATGTTCCATTGAAGATGTGTATCGTATGATTGCTATAACAGCCAACCAGGCTATTGCCGAAAAAAACGCAAAATAAACATTAAATCTGATATATAATAATGAGAATCTTAGTATTGAACTGCGGTAGTTCATCCATCAAATACAAGTTGTTTGATATGGACCACAAAGAGGTTATTGCTCAGGGTGGTATTGAAAAGATTGGTTTGAATGGTTCGTTCCTCAAGTTGACCTTGCCTGACGGCGGGAAGAAAGTACTGGAAAAGGATATTCCCGAACATACCGTAGGTGTGGAATTTATTTTGGATACATTGGTTAGTCCGGAATATGGCGCCATCAAGTCTTTGAATGAAATTGACGCAGTGGGCCATCGCACGGTGCATGGAGGAGAGAAGTTCAGTAAGTCGGTATTGCTGACTCAGGAAGTTCTGGATGCTTTCACTGCTTGCAATGATCTGGCTCCGCTCCACAACCCTGCCAATCTGAAAGGTATAAATGCCATATCGGCTATTCTGCCGAACGTACCGCAAATCGGTGTGTTTGATACGGCATTCCATCAGACAATGCCGAATTATGCGTACCTGTATGCCGTTCCTTTTGAATTGTATAAGAAGTATGGCATACGTCGTTATGGTTTCCACGGGACGTCCCACCGTTACGTTTCGCAACGTGTATGCGAGTTCCTGGGTGTGAAGCCGGAAGGAAAGAGAATAATCACTTGCCACATTGGCAATGGCGGTTCCATTACAGCCATTAAGGATGGTAAGTGTATAGATACCAGCATGGGGCTGACTCCGTTGGAAGGTTTAATGATGGGTACCCGTAGCGGAGATGTTGATGCCGGCGCCGTTACGTTTATTATGGAAAAAGAACATCTGACTCCTTCCGGTGTATCGGACTTGTTGAACAAGAAGAGCGGTGTAATGGGTATATTCGGCGTGTCGAGCGATATGCGCGAGTTGGAAGCCGCAGTTGCCGCCGGAAACGAAATGGCAATACTGACGGAACAGATGTACTTCTACCGCATTAAGAAATACATTGGTTCGTATGCTGCCGCTTTGGGTGGCGTGGACATTATTGTATTTACGGGTGGTGTTGGTGAGAACCAGTCTTCCTGCCGTGCCGGCGCTTGCGAAGGACTGGAATTCATGGGCGTGAAGCTGGATTTGGAGAAGAATAAAGTTCGTGGTGAAGAAGCAGTGATTTCTACGGATGATTCTCAGGTGAAAGTAGTGGTTATCCCGACTGATGAAGAAATGATGATTGCTTCGGATACAATGGCTATTTTGGAAACGAAATAATCTTTGGACGATACATCATATTGTAACCATAATGCAAGAATAGAGCCGGAAGCAACACAGGTTGTCTTCCGGCTTTGTTTTTTTAACTATGCCTAATCTTTCCTGTACTTTTAATTCTATATCTTTTTTCCTATACTATTAATTCTATATCTTTGCCGTTCAATTAAGAAACTTTTTTTAAGAGAAAGCGACATTTCTCAAGAACTACTTTAAATTAAACAACTTATGAAACGATTCATGTATTTATTGCTGTTTGTACTGCTGACAGGTGCGATGAATGCCCAGCAGGCAAAGTATGTATTCTATTTCATTGGCGATGGAATGGGAGTTAACCAAGTGAATGCTACTGAGATGTATCAGGCGGAACAAGAAGGACGTATCGGTGTGAAGCCGTTGTTATTTACCCAGTTTCCGGCAGTCGGTGTTGCTACGACTTTCTCTGCAAGTAATCCGGTAACGGATTCTTCTGCCGGCGGAACCGCCCTTGCCACCGGATCTAAAACCTATAACGGCGCCATTGGAATGGATGCCCAGAAGAATGTTGTCCAAAGCGTTGCCGAAAAAGCAAAAAAGGCCGGAAGAAAAGTTGGAGTGACTACCAGCGTCAGCATAGACCATGCTACTCCTTCTGCTTTCTATGCGCATCAAACCAATCGTAGTATGTATTACGAAATTGCCCTTGACTTGCCGAAAGCAGGTTTCGACTTTTATGCGGGCGGCGGTTTCCTGAAACCGACAACTTCTTTCGATAAGAAGAAAGCTCCCAGCATTTTCCCTATTATAGAACAGGCCGGTTATACTATCGTGAAAGGTGTGGACGAGTTCAAGGCAAAGTCTGCTCAAGCCGATAAGATGGTTCTTATCCAGAAAGACGGAGCTAACCCTTCGAGCCTGCCTTACGCTATTGACCGCAAGAGTGGAGACCTGACTCTTGCCGAAATTACGGAAAGCGCCATCTCTTTCCTGACAAAAGGAAAAGACAAGGGCTTCTTCCTGATGGTAGAAGGCGGAAAGGTTGATTGGGCTTGTCATAGCAATGATGCCGCTACTGCCGTTGAGGAGGTGATTGATATGGATAACGCCATCAAGGTAGCTTATGAATTCTATAAGAAACATCCGAAAGAAACTCTGATTGTGGTAACCGCCGACCATGAAACCGGTGGTTTGGGACTGGGCACAGGCAAGTACGAACTGCGCCTGAAAGACCTGAAATATCAGAAACAATCCCAGGATTTGCTTTCTACAGCCATCACTGACTTGCGTAAGGCGAAAGGTCGCAAAGTGACTTGGGAAGATGTCAAGGCTTTACTTGGAGAGAAGATGGGCTTCTGGAAAGAATTGTCTCTGACTTGGGAGCAGGAAAAGATGCTGCGCGATGAATTTCAGAATTCCTTCGTAAAGAACAAAGTTGTTTTCGAAGAAACTCTTTATTCAAAAACCGAACCGCTGGCTGCTTGTGCAAGGAAAGTGATGAACCAGATTGCTATGGTAGGTTGGACAAGCGAAGGACATACGGCAGGATATGTGCCGGTATATGCAGTCGGCGCAGGCGCCCAGCAGTTTGCCGGTCAATATGACAATACGGAAATTCCGAAGCGTATAGCTAAGGTTGCCGGATATAAATAAGAGTAAGTAATGGTTTAAAATTAGTCTTATAAATGAGAATTTAGTGATGAGAATGGGTACGCGGATGGCACGGATTAAGCGGATGAACGCGGATAACGCGGACGAGCGCGGATTCTTCTCTTCTTAGTGATTAGCAATA
>NZ_DBDF01000087.1 GCF_002293435.1 Bacteroides sp. UBA939
AAGAGTATTTCCGATAAAAGCCTCGCCTTATTCATTCTTTCCACAGAGGGGGTGTTTATCGGATAAAGAAAGAGAAAAAATATGCGTATAGTCTCAAAAATATTGCTTACTTTTGGCGTGAGTTATTTGACAGTATAGCACCGCAAAACGCTGAAATACGCACGGTTACTGACTCGTTATCTCTGAATCTCAAAAACTCCGCTAAAAGTTTATTCTTCAATCGGTTAAGTCAACCCGATGAAAATCTAAAATAACAATTGCACCTACTTCTTCCCAGCCATATACACCCCACCCAAAATACACCCCATCCCTACAAGCGCTATTGCTGTAACCTGCTCATTCAGCAACATTGCCGAACCTGCCAAAGCAAATAATGGATTAAGATAAAGATAATTGGAAGCGCGTACCGTACCCAGTTTCTTCAGTACAACATTCCATACCGCAAAACAAACCAAAGAAGCGACCACTCCCAGGAATAGTAAATTCAACAGAACAGAAGGTTTTAACAACAAAGAGAAATCCGTATGCCAAGGCTTTAGCAGGAAAACCGGAAGTATAGTCAACACACCATAGAAAAACACTTTGCGGGTAATGAACAGAGTATCATACTTTTCGGTCATATTCTTTATTATCAGACTATAGAATACCCACGAAAGAGCAGCAAGCAGAGTCAGAAAATCTCCCAAAGGAGATATCTTCAAAATAAAATTCCCATTATAAACCACCATAGCAACCCCTACCAAAGCCATCAGCGAACCGGTTATCAAACCGGCAGTAGCCTTCTCTTTCTTGTAAATCATTAAAGAGAAAATAGTAGTCAGCAACGGAGTTGTGCAAAGAATAAATGCCACATTGGTTACCAGCGTAATTTCCAGTGCCGTATTCTCCGTCAGGAAATAAAACGAACCGCCCGTAATGCCACAAAGAAAAAACACACATTCGTCTTTCCAGCTATTCGCAAATAGTTTACGGGGAGAGATAAACCAAATACCCGCATAAGCCATCAGAAAGCGAAGCAAAAAGATTTCTTCGGGAGAAAGACCGTTGTTTATTAGAACTTTAGTAGAAATAAATGTCAATCCCCATACCCCTACAGTGAGGATTGCTATCAAATGATAAATATAATTTTTCTTTTCATTCATACGCTTCCGATAAATTGCGGACAAAGATAAAATGCTTTTTTGATATAGTAAGCTACAAATCTGAAAATAAACCCGTAAATTTGCCACGTTTATTAGAGTCTATTTAAATTTTCCTTTAAAAGTTATTTATTCAAAATTTAAACAAGCTCTTAGCTTATTATCAAGTATCAACCATCAATAACGAAAAAGCATCATGGAGTACAACTTCAGAGACATTGAAAAAAAATGGCAGAAACGGTGGGTAGAGAATAAAACCTACCAGGTAACGGAAGATGAAACAAAGCAGAAGTATTACGTACTGAACATGTTCCCCTACCCTTCCGGCGCAGGATTGCATGTAGGCCACCCGTTAGGATACATTGCTTCGGATATTTACGCCCGATACAAACGACTGCAAGGATTCAATGTTCTCAACCCTATGGGATATGATGCTTACGGACTTCCCGCCGAACAATATGCCATACAAACGGGACAACACCCGGCAATCACTACCGTTGAAAATATCAACCGCTACCGTGAACAGTTGGATAAAATAGGTTTCTGTTTTGATTGGAACCGTGAAATACGTACATGCGACCCGGAATATTATCATTGGACGCAGTGGGCATTCCAGAAGATGTTCAATAGTTACTACTGTAACGATGAAAAACAAGCCCGTCCTATCGAAGAACTGATACAGGCCTTTGAACAAGTAGGCACCAACGGTTTAAATATAGCTTGCAGCGAAGAAATCAGCTTCACCGCCGAAGAGTGGAATACCAAAGGCGAGAAAGAAAAACAGGAAATCCTGATGAATTACCGCATCGCCTACTTAGGAGAAACCATGGTAAATTGGTGTGCGCAACTGGGCACTGTACTCGCTAATGATGAAGTAGTGGACGGCGTTTCCGAACGCGGCGGCTTTCCCGTAGTTCAGAAGAAGATGCGCCAATGGTGTCTTCGTGTATCCGCTTATGCGCAACGCTTGTTGGACGGACTGGATACCATCGACTGGACAGATTCTCTGAAAGAAACACAGAAAAACTGGATAGGTCGCAGCGAAGGAGCTGAAGTACAGTTCAAGGTGAAAGACAGCGACGTGGAATTCACCATCTTTACCACCCGTGCCGATACAATGTTCGGCGTTACCTTTATGGTACTGGCGCCTGAAAGCGAATTGGTAGCCCAACTGACTACCGCAGAACAAAAGGCTGAAGTAAACGCTTACCTGGAACGCACCAAGAAGCGTACCGAACGCGAACGCATTGCCGACCGTGGTGTTACAGGTGTATTCGCCGGAAGTTATGCCATCAATCCTTTCACAGGTGAGGCTGTACCCATCTGGATTAGCGACTATGTACTCGCCGGCTATGGCACAGGAGCCATCATGGCCGTACCTGCACACGATAGCCGCGACTATGCATTTGCCAAGCACTTCGGATTGGAAATTCGTCCGTTGGTAGAAGGCTGCGACGTCAGCGAAGAAAGTTTCGACGCCAAAGAAGGTATTGTCTGCAACTCTCCGAGAGAAGGCGTAGAACCTTATTGTGGACTTACACTGAACGGATTGACCATCAAGGAAGCTATTGAAGCTACTAAGAAATACGTAAAAGAACATAATCTGGGGCGTGTGAAGGTGAACTTCCGGCTTCGTGATGCTATCTTCTCCCGCCAGCGTTACTGGGGTGAACCGTTCCCGGTTTATTACAAGGATGGTATGCCTTACATGATTAATGAAGTCGGTCTGCCGCTGGAACTGCCCGAAGTAGATAAATTCCTTCCTACCGAAACCGGAGAACCGCCGTTGGGACATGCAACGAAGTGGGCTTGGGATACCGTAAACAACTGTGTAGTAGAAAACAAAAAGATTGATAATGTAACCGTATTCCCTCTGGAACTCAACACCATGCCGGGATTTGCAGGTTCCAGCGCTTACTATTTGCGTTATATGGATCCGCGCAACAAAACAGCGCTTGTTGATAAGAAAGTAGATGAATACTGGAAAAGTGTAGACCTTTATGTAGGTGGTACGGAGCACGCTACCGGTCACTTGATTTATTCCCGTTTCTGGAATAAGTTCTTGCACGATCTTGGCATATCTGTAGTGGAAGAACCGTTTCAAAAGTTGATTAATCAAGGGATGATTCAGGGGAGAAGTAACTTTGTATATCGCATCAAAAATACCAATAAGTTTGTATCTCTGAACCTGAAAGACGAATACGACACTACCCCACTCCACGTAGACGTCAACATTGTATCTAACGATATACTGGACTTGGGAGCCTTCAAAGCCTGGCGTCCCGAATATGAAAACGCAGAGTTCATTCTCGAAGACGGCAAGTACATCTGCGGTTGGGCTGTAGAGAAGATGAGTAAGTCTATGTTCAACGTTGTTAACCCGGATATGATTGTCGAGAAATACGGTGCGGATACACTGCGTATGTACGAGATGTTCCTCGGCCCTGTAGAACAATCCAAACCCTGGGATACGAATGGCATCGACGGCGTACACCGTTTCATCAAAAAGTTATGGTCTTTATTCTATGACCGTAACGGCAGTTACCTGATAACAGACGAATCCGCCACGAAAGAAGAATTGAAATCACTTCATAAACTTATTAAGAAAGTAACAAGCGATATAGAGCAATTCTCTTATAACACTTCTGTAAGCGCCTTCATGATTTGTGTAAATGAACTGTACACTTTGAAGTGCAGCAAAAAAGAAATAATGAATCAACTTGTCATTACATTGGCTCCCTTTGCACCGCACGTATCTGAGGAATTATGGGAAACTTTGGGTAATACAGGTTCGGTATGCGATGCCCAATGGCCTGCCTTTAACGAAGAATACCTGGTAGAAGACACAGTGAACTACACCATCTCATTCAACGGAAAGGCGCGCTTCAACATGGAATTCCCCGCTGACGCTGCATCCGACGCCATTCAAAGCGCTGCATTAGCCGACGAACGTTCCGTCAAGTGGATGGAAGGAAAGTCAGTGGTGAAAGTTATTGTTGTTCCGAAGAAAATAGTAAATATAGTCGTGAAATAAATATGCATATAACAAAACCAACCAAAGCCGAAGTAATGAGGGAGTTGAGAGACTATATCTTCATTACTATCGGTCTTCTTAGCTATGCCTTGGGATGGGCCTTGTTTCTGATTCCTTATAAGATAACAACAGGAGGAACTACCGGTATTGGCGCCATCATTTACTATGCCACCGGATTCCCTCTCCAGTGGTCATACTTCATCATTAATGCTGTCTTGATGACATTTGCCATCAAGATACTGGGACCCAAGTTCAGTATAAAAACCACATTCGCCATCTTCGGACTAACGTTCTCTTTGTGGTTCTTGCAGATACTTGTAAACGGCCCGGATGGCGTACCTCCACTCATTCTCGGACCGGGACAGGATTTCATGGCCTGCCTGATAGGTGCAACCATGTGCGGCGTAGGTTTAGGAGTGGTTTTCAACAGTAACGGAAGTACAGGAGGTACGGATATCATCGCCGCCATCATACATAAGTACAAGGACGTTACACTGGGACGTATGATAATGCTTTGTGATGTGGTTATTATCAGCTCCTGCTACTTCGTATTCCATGATTGGAGACAGGTGATATTCGGCTTTGTAACCTTGTTTGTTATAGGTTTCGTACTGGATTACATTGTCAACAGCGCCCGCCAGTCCGTGCAATTCTTCATCTTTTCCAAAGAATATGAAAAGATTGCCGACCGTATTACGAAAGAAACTCACCGTGGCGTAACCGTATTGGACGGTATGGGTTGGTACAGTAAACATAATGTAAAAGTTCTCGTAGTCCTGGCTTATAAGAGACAATCATTGGACATTTTCCGTTTAGTGAAAGACATTGACCCTAACGCATTCATTTCCCAAAGTTCCGTTATCGGAGTATATGGAGAAGGGTTCGACCGGTTGAAAATAAAATGAAACCCTACGTACAATGACAATTGATACTGATTAGTATGAAACATAAATTTGTATTCGCCACCAACAATGCACACAAGCTGGAAGAAGTAACAGCTATTTTAGGAAATAAAATAGAACTTCTCAGTCTGAAAGACATTGATTGCCATACGGACATACCCGAAACAGCCGACACTCTCGAAGGAAATGCTTTACTGAAAGCGCAGTTCATCCAGAAGAACTATCAAATGGATTGTTTTGCCGATGATACCGGACTGGAAGTGGAAGCATTGAACGGAGAACCGGGAGTTTATTCCGCACGCTATGCCGGAGACGGACACAATGCGGAAGCCAATATGCGGAAACTCTTGCATGTTATGGAAGGAGTAGAAAACCGCAAAGCACAATTCCGCACGGTCTTCGCACTGATTATTAATGGAAAGGAACATTTGTTTGAGGGTATCATAAAAGGAGAAATAATCAAAAACCGCAAGGGAAGTTCCGGTTTTGGATATGATCCTATATTTGTTCCCGAAGGTTATTCGCAAACTTTCGCAGAGATGGGCAACGAACTGAAAAACAAAATCAGCCACCGAGCCATAGCTACCAACAAACTCTGCAAATTCCTCAATAGCATACAATAAACCCGTAAATATAGAGTTATTAGTTTGTAAGTGTGTTGTTTACAAACTAATAACTCCGGTTTTATGAAACTCCCATATATACTTTTTCTCTGTCTCATTTACTTTTCGCTTTACTGTTTGCCTGTCCATGCACAAAATGCAGTAGGAGAGTGGCACACTCATCTTTCTTATCATAATCCCACTCGTAGCGAAGTCGCAGGAAACAAACTCTTTATTCTTGCCAATGGAGCTTTGTATTCGTATGATAAGGAAGACACTGAGATACGCACTTATTCCAAACTCTTTCCATTAAGTGATACGGAAATTTATCACATAGCTTATCAGCCGGCGTACAGAACCTTGGTTATAGTCTACTCCAATGCAAATATAGACTTACTGACGGACGAAGAGTATGTCTACAATCTGCCCGATTATAAAAACAAGAATATGACACAGGATAAGACAGTCCGTCACACTTGTTTTTATAAAGAATGCGCTTACCTGTCCACTGCATCGGGTATTCTGTGCATCAATCTGAAAAAACGGGAAATCACCAATTATTATCCTTTAAACAAAGATGTACTTGCTTGTAATGTTTCGGATAATCATCTTTATGCTGCTGCTTCCGAAGGATTATTTGCCGGATTACTGACAGATAATCTGTTGGATAGCAATAACTGGAACAAGGTATCGGATGATGTATCCGAATTTCTTTCGGAACATCGGGATATTCCTTTCAAGGAAGAAGTTCCGGAAAACATTACTCCGGACAGTCCTGTACGGAACTATCCTTATTACATGAACTTCACCGGTGACAGGTTACTGATTGCCGGAGGCGGGCACATTGCAAACAGGCTCAACCGTCCAGGAACTATTATGACGTTTAAAAACAATACCTGGAAGAGTTTTCAGGAACAGGGTATCAGCGAACAAACCCAGCACCGGTACAATGATATAAACTGCGTAGTGCAAGACCCGCAGGATGCTACCCATCACTTTGCCGCATCGGCAGGAGAGGGGATATACGAATTTAAAGATGAGAAGTTCGTTCGTTGGTACAGTATGCACAACAGTCCGCTGGAAAGCGCTCTGCCTGATGAGCCGGTAGCTGACAGTTACGTGCGTGTTAACGGATTGATTTACGACAAGGAAAATAATCTTTGGATGGTGGGTTGTGAAGTACAACATGCGGTAAATGTTTTAATGAAGAATGGTGATTGGGTGAGTCTTCATTATCCGGAAATAGTGAAAGCAAGTAACTTCGGCCGTACCATGTTTGATAGGAGAGGCTGGCTGTGGGCTACTTCTTCGCGGATAGAATCGGGGGGAGTGTTCTGTTTGAATTATAACGAAACTATAGAAGATACTTCGGACGACCGGCACAAGTTCATCACTCAATTCACTAATCAGGATGGAACAATCTTAGAGCAGTTGGCGGTTTATTGCATTGCCGAAGATAAGGAAGGGGATATCTGGATAGGTACTAATAAAGGCCCTTTGGTTCTGAATAACCCGTCGCGTTACTTTAATGATAATTTCTATTGCACGCAGATTAAGGTAGCTCGCAACGATGGGAGCGACCTGGCTGATTTCTTGTTGGTAAACGAAGCGATTAACGCCGTTGCAATAGATGGTGCAAATCGTAAGTGGATAGGTACGGCATCAAGTGGAATTTATCTGTTAAGTGCAGATGGAATGGAGACTATTCATCACTTTACGGAAGAGAACAGTCCGTTGCTTTCCAATAGCATTGAATCCATAGCGATACATCCCCGTACAGGCGAAGTTTTCATTGGAACAGGTAAAGGGCTTGTTTCCTATCAAAGTGATGCGACAGAGGCTGAAAGTAGCTTTAAAGAGAACGATATATATGCGTATCCCAATCCTGTAAGACCGGACTATGACGGAGTGATTACCGTAACAGGCATGGTGTATGACAGTGACGTGAAGATTGTAGATACCGCAGGACGTCTTATTTATCAAGGTACTTCCTTAGGCGGACAGTTCACTTGGAACGGACGGAATAAACAGGGTAGGAGAGTAGCTACGGGAATATACATGGTACTTGCTGCGGATAGTGAAGGAAAGGAAGGGGTGGTTACGAAGATTGCGTTTATAAGATGATAGGATATTAGAATATTACTAAAACGTAAATGATTAACAGTAGTATCTCTGTCAGCGAAGCTAATAGAGATACTACTGTTGATCATATATACCATTAAATCACACACCACTATATCATCACATAGTCCAACCTCATCATCATTTCAATCAGAGTCCCAACTCCGCCGATATCTCCAACATCCTCTTGATAGGCTTCACCGCTTTCTCTGCAATCTCCTTATCTACTGTAATCTCCGGCAATTCGTTCTTCAAACAATTATAAAGCTTTTCCAGTGTATTTAACCGCATGAAGCTACACTCATTGCAAGCGCACGTACTATCATTGGGAGGAGCCGGAATAAACGTTGTTTGCGGGCATTTCTTCTGCATCTCATGAAGAATACCCGATTCGGTGGCAACAATATACTTCTTTTCCGGATGATTCACCGCATACTTCAACAGCGCCGCCGTAGAACCTACCACATCCGCCAGTTTCAGAACCACACTCTTACACTCGGGATGCGCCAGTACCACCGCATCGGGATGCTGCGCCTTTAATTCAACAATCTTTTCAACCGAGAATTGTTCGTGTACATGGCATGCGCCGTCCCATAATAACATATTGCGCCCGGTGATGGAGTTGATATAATTCCCCAGGTTTCTATCCGGCCCAAAGATTATTTTCTCATCTTTGGGGAAGCTTTCTACAATCTGTTTCGCATTAGTGGAAGTCACCACAACATCCGTTACTGCTTTCACGGCCGCTGTTGTATTTACGTAGGATATCACCGTGTGTCCGGGATGCTCTTTGACAAACTGACCGAACTTATCTGCCGGACAACTGTCCGCCAGCGAACAACCGGCAGCCATATCAGGAACCAACACTTTCTTAGCCGGACAAAGTATCTTAGCCGTTTCGCCCATGAAGTGGACACCACACATCACAATAATATCCGCTTCCGCCCGGGCAGCCCATTGGGCAAGCGCCAGACTGTCGCCTACGTAATCGGCTATGTCCTGTATTTCTCCTACCTGGTAATAGTGAGCCAGAATGATTGCATTCTTTTCCTTTTTCAGTTGCTCGATGTCTTTTATCAGATCATTCATAATTATATTCTTTAATTTCTCTTTTAATTTAAAAATCCTTTGATGGTAATGATAACCTGTTAATAGTGTCGATAAATAAACACGATTTTACTTGCCGGTAAAGTTATTACTGTGAGATGAAACTTTATTCATACGTTATTAACGTGCCAATAAAGGGTATATCTCCTGATAATAAAGCTTCTATAAAAGCTATTAACCGTTTGTTGATAAAGTGCAAAGTTAATATTTTATAGCCATCAACCGGTGCAATGATACTGAAAAATGTGCTTATATCACCTCGGAAAGTTTCTCTTAACTTTTTTGGAATGTTCATTCCGGCAGGTAAATATAGGTAGTTCTGAATATTGCAAGGATTATTTTTAAATTTCTTTCCCGTGTGTTTCGACAGCTTTTCAATGGTTATTAACCGGAATGTAAACCGGATGAAGTATCTTTGTAGTGATTAAGGTTTAGTGATTAGTGATTAGTAGGCTGCACTATCATGCTATTGACATTAATCACTAAACTTTAATCACTAATTTATGCACTACTTGTATCTCGTTTATAGAACACTTGCATTTCATTTATGTAACGCTTGTGTTTCATTTGTGTAATGCAAGCGTTTCATAAATGAAATACAAGCGTTTAACAACTCGCTGTAAATCAGTGTATTAATGAAATCAATATAAGCAATATAACTATCATGCGTAAACTGAAAATAACCGAATTGAACCGTATAAGTGCGGAAGAATTCAAAGAAGCCGAGAAATTACCCTTAGTAGTGGTGTTGGACAATGTTCGTAGTCTTCATAACATAGGCTCTGTGTTCCGTACTTCGGACGCTTTCCGGGTAGAATGCATCTACCTGTGTGGCATTACAGCCGTTCCTCCTCATCCTGAAATGCACAAAACAGCGTTAGGAGCCGAATTCACCGTAAATTGGAAGTATGTTAATAACTGCGTTGAAGCTGTTGATAACCTTAAGGCTGAAGGATACACTGTTTATTCCATAGAGCAGGCAGAAGGCAGTATGATGCTGGATACACTGACGTTAGACCGTACTAAAAAGTATGCAGTAGTCATGGGAAACGAAGTGAAGGGAGTTCAACAGGAAGTTATCGACCATTCCGACGGTTGCATTGAAATACCGCAATACGGTACAAAACATTCGCTGAACGTGTCCGTGACGGCAGGCATTGTGATATGGGACTTATTTAAGAAGCTGAACATTTAGAAACCTGTAAATCAGTAGCGAGCCTGAAAATACAGAGGCTATCCTCACGGACAGCCTCTGCGCCTCATCATTATGAATGAAGAAAGTTTCATTTCTTCATCGATCTAACAACATATTAAACTATTAATTATCGTATCCAATAACCACAGAAGCGGTTTTTGTTGGTTGCGTACGAGTACCACCAAAGTAATGTGTCTGATAACGTCCGGTGGTTTGACTCCAATAATCAGTATAAGCTACAAACTTGGATGAAGAGTTTATTACCCGTAACTGGTAATCTACGTCGTCTACAACAGTTTCACCGGGTACGCCACCGTTTTCGGCCGAAACAACTATACGGAAATCAACGCGAGCCGCACCTTGTGAAACATAAGTTGTTTTTATAGCCGGTACAGGCAAGAATCCTGTACTTTCACCAAAAGCAACCGGAATACCTAAATTGAGCCATTCGCTTTTTGTTGCATCACGTGTTGCGTCGCCCACTTTCTTACCTTCCGGTATTCTTCCGGCTTTTTCATCGGCAATGGTGTACAATGGATGCAGAGTGTATTTATATTGGTATTGGAATTTCATAGTGGTAGGTTGGGTATCGTTCTCAAACATCAGATTGATGAATCGTACAAAGGAAATAGTATCCGTATCATACGATGCTTTTGCGGGGTCTAACGGATAACTGATATCATAATCGCGATCCAACACAATGGGAGGTTTGGAATAGTCGTATACGATAACGTTCTGTTTTCCCTTCTTCAGAGTTACATCCTGATTATACACTTCATTCAATTCTGTACTTTGATAGAACTTCAAATTCGCCTTACCCGGTTTTGTTGTATAGAAACGGGCTATGTAGGAACTGTGAGGGCCCGGATTTGTATTGTAATAACTCAATACGCTTTTGTCGTTAGACAACAGCTTTCCGTTCAACTCAACTTTGTATATATTAAAAGCGGGTTTCCTTTCCACCGGCGTGAAATGGGTAATTTGAATTTGGGCCATTTCCGAGGCGGGAATAGCATCGTAGTCAATATCATTCTTTTCGCACGAAGCGAGTGCTATGCCGAATAAGAATGTTAATCCTGTATATATTATCTTTTTCATAATTCTATTGTTTATAAATGAAACATTAGTTGGCGGGAACTTCACCCGGATAAGCGAACCACGGGATAGAACATTGGTAGTTAGGCGCCATACCTGAGATAGGTTTCAGTTTTTCCAGTGATTCTATGTTCCACATATACTCCGAGTTGTAGCGGGGGCGTATGCGGTAACAAGGCGATCCGTCATTGTCGATGTTGAATGCGGCATTGCGGAACTCAATGTCTCTTGATGCGCCGAGGAAGAATCCTTTGAATACTTTGGTGGGGTCTTCATCACGCTTTGTATCAATCAGGCGGATGTCGTCCCAGCCATTTCCTTTTGAAGGATACTCACCGCTGTACACAATGTCGTAGTGGTATTTGCGCAAGTCAGTCCAGGCTTCGATACCGCCCCACGGATAGAGTGCAACGTACTTCTGCAGCATGATGTGTGAGAGAGTCAGGTTGTTTTCTCCCAATCCTTCCACATAAGGGCCTGCATAATACTGGTTTGCCAGGCTATTGTAAAGAGACGCCGTTATCTTGTCACCTCCGCCGATTATACCTTTCGTACCCGGATAAAGCGGTTTTACGGTGAAATCGAGGTCGTTCTTGACAGCTTCCTTGAATGCTTTGTAAGCGTTGGCTTTGTCGCCTTTCTTCCAGTAGGCTTCGGCAAGGCAGAACTTGATTTCAGCGGAAGTCATCAATACATAAGGTGCATTGTCGCGGAAGATCCAGCGCCCGATACCGTCGTTAGGATTTCCTGTGGTAGAGTTTTTCACTGCCTCAATACGTCCGTAGAGTTGTGGAGTAGTAGCTATTCCTCCGGGATTGGCTCTTGTGGTATTAGTTCTTCCTCCATAGTATTGGTGGGCTTTCACACTGTCGGCATTGTCAATGTACAAATATTCGGGATCGCTTGCAGTACTGAGTTTTACGGCTACGCGCGGGTCGTAATGTCCGGCTTCGTTGATAAGCGTATCGGTAATAATCTGCTGTTCGAGCAATTCATACTGGTAATATGGATTAAGGACAGGGTCTTGCTTTAAACGTCTGCCGTTTTCGCCATATTTAGGAATGGTTCCGGTCATAAGTTGTACCATGTAGTCGTTCTGGAAAAAAGTACTACCCAGATTACCGCGCTGTGTTCCCCAAGCATTATTATAACCGGAGAAAAGTACGCTTCCCGATCCGCCTGCTACCTGTACCATGGCGTCGTCTGCCGATGATACCAATGCATTGTTGGCTGCCGCAATCAGTTCGTCGGCATACTTGGTTGCAAAGTCTTTTTTGTTGGACAATGAAGCCAGGTTACGAACGATAACGCCGTAAGCGAACCTTTTCCATTTTGCTGCGTCTCCTTTATAGATCCAGTCGTTGTCTGTGAGCTTTGTTCCGTAGACAGTAGGGTCATCCATTTCAAGGTATTTGATAGCTTCTTTCGCCCATCCGCGTACAGCTTCGTAAATATCAGCCTGCGAATCATAGTCAAAGCGTGTGCGTTCAGTATCGAATACTTGCTTCAGGGGAGCCTCTGCATAAACTTTGGCAAGTACATCCCAACTGTGAGCCTTGATAGCGTAACCGATACCGGCCAGTCGCCAATGTCCGGCGGCTATGGCCTGGTTAATCATATTTTCGAGGTTCATGCCTTGTCCCCAGTAGATTGTACGCCAGATTAGCTGTCCGCTATCGCTGGAAGCAGCGCCTTTGCGCCAGAAATGATCTGCAAAGCCATAACCATTGGTTGTTGTCCACATTGAAGTCATTGGCAGGATGGCATTCATTAAGTCAAATGAAATATCCTGGTAACTTTGGATGATGCCTGACAGATATAGGTAGTCTTCCACATAGTCCGGTGCGTCAACATTATTGTTTACATCCAGATAATCGTCACAACCGGTGTTGAATAACATCAGTAAGGACAGGAAAGGGATTAATATATATTTCTTCATATTGTTTTTTATAAATAGGGTTTCACAATTAAAATTGTACGCTAAAGCCTACAGTGACGCCTCTCGGGCTGGGAAGTCCCCATGTATCATAACCTTCTCCGCCTACACCGCCTGCCGAAGCCGACATGGTATTACCTACAGCGTCAAGTCCGCTATAGTTGGTAAGGGTAAAGAGGTCATTGCCCGATACATATACTTGGGCGTAAGAGAGTAAGCCACCGGTCAGCTTGGTAAGCGCTTTTCTATTCAACTGGTAGGACAGGCGGATTTCACTCAACCGCATGTAGTTGACATTGTTTTCAATCCAGTCGATAGCGCCACCTGCATAAAGCGTTGTACCGTATTGGCCATATTGTATGGCGATGTTGTTCGGCGTAGGATTGGCTGAGTTTTCATTGCCGTCTTTCAGTACGCCCGGTATAATG
This sequence comes from Bacteroides sp. UBA939, assembly GCF_002293435.1. GTDB lineage: Bacteria > Bacteroidota > Bacteroidia > Bacteroidales > Bacteroidaceae > Bacteroides. Next base: position 13,560 of record NZ_DBDF01000087.1, read on the forward strand.
GCCGGACCCTGTTCGCGCTTCTTCACGGATTCCTGGCTTAAGCCGGATGTCATGAGGTAACGTCCTGTTCCGTTGATTACGGTTGATTTGTACTTTCCGGTGAACATGGCAAACAGACGCCATTGTTTGTATGTCAGTTCTGTGCTAAGTCCGAAACGTAACAGGGGTTCACGGTCGCCCACGTTAGTCCATGCCGTACTGATAATAGGTACGCCGGTGTTGGGGTCTATCAATACTTGTCCCTTGTCGTTGCGTTCATAGTCGTTGGCATGGATAGAAGTAACGGGATGCCCCACCATCGTACCTAAGCGGATACCGTTTGAGTTTCCGTTTGTATACGTCTCATAGTATTCGTCTATCGGCAGGCTGATTGTTTTTGAGTCGCTATGCGACAGGTTCAGACCTACGTTCCAGCGCAAATTCTTAGTTTTGATAATGTCGCCGTCAATGTGTCCTTCCCATCCCCATGTCTTGAAGTCGCCAATGTTACGGGTATTCAATACGAAGCCGGTGGCATACGACATACGGAAACCTCTTACAATCTGGTCTGAACAACGCGTATTGAAGTACGTAAAGTCCGCTACTATCCTGTCATTGAAGAAACGTCCTTCAAAACCGAATTCGTAGCTTGTTGTCATCTCCGGTTTCAACTTCGGGTTTGGGCCTGTCCATCCATATCTGAAACCGCCTCCGGTAAGTTGAACCTGCTCCAGTTCCGGATAAATAGAAAGCGGGGCAGTATCTTTTCCTACTTGGGCTGCAGCGCCGCGGAATTTCAGGTAACTAATGTATTTATTGTTTCTTAATGCAGGGAGTTCGGTAAGTACGAACGATGCTTCTGCTGCGGGATAGAAATAACTATGGTTGTCGACCGGCAATGTGGAAGACCAGTCGTTACGTCCGCGTAGAGTAAGGAACGCCATGTTGTCCCATCCGAATTCGGCTTGTCCCGAGATAGCCTGGATGCGGCGTATGGTAGCCCGTTTTTTGGCTTTGATGGTGGCAGGGTCTACAGTGTTGATAGAAGCCATATCCCATACGATGTAATTCTGTGCGTAAGTGGTGAGTCGGCTTACCTTGTTTTCATACTGGTGGTAACCGGCTTGTAAGGTTATGGCCAGTTTATTGTTGAAGAACTGACCGTTCCAACCTGTCAAGAGGTTCATGGAAAGGTCGGAGAAGTTCTCCTTCGTCAGTGTGTATGTACCGCCACGTCCGGGCAATATGTTATAATTATAGGTAGCCCACAGCGGGTGCTCGGATGTTTCGAACGTCTGTGCACCTATATCCCAACCGTATTGGGCGCGGAAGAAGAAGTGTTTATTGGGCTGGATGATACCGGTAACGTTACCTATCATACGGTCGGTTTCGTCGTAATATTTATTCTTGTTTATCATAAACAATGGGTTTACGATATCACCGTCGATGTAAGGATATGGATAACGCATGTGTACGCCGTCCGGGTCCAAGTAATTGCTCATGTTGTCGATGCTCGGCCAGCGAAGTGCGTAATAAAGCGGTCCCGCTGTTCCTTTGGGCATCTTGTGGTTTTTGGTAGAAGCATACTGCATGGACGATTCGAATCGCATCCATTTAGTGATGTCAGCCTTGGCGGACAGTGAGAAGTTGCTGCGCTTGTAGTCAGTGCCCTTGATGGTACCGTTCTGGTCGCTGAACGAAGCTGCTGCGCGCATGGTCAGTTTCTCCGTACCTGTTTCTACCGAAACGTTGTGCGTTTGAGTGAAACCGGTCTGCAAGATTTGCTCCAAGTTGTTATAAAGTTTGGTACCTTCGGGATACAATCCTCCGAAGTGGTTGATGTTGTAATAGTTCGTAGATCCATAAGCACCGTTGGCATACTTGGTTTGTTGCTCGGGCAGTCCGTAGGATGTGTCCCAGCGGAAACGGTTGCTGTACGAAACCTTACCTTTACCGGCTGTACCTTTCTTTGTTGTGATAATGATGGCTCCATTGGAAGCGTTCGAACCGTAAAGTGCTGCTGCTGCGGCTCCTTTCAGTACGGTAATGCTTTCGATGTCTTCCGGGTTGAAGTCATTTCCACGTGAAGAAAAGTCGAGAGTAGTGCTGCGGTAAACATCGCCCACTGCCAGGCCGCTGGAAGCGGAGAATGAGGAGTTGTTCATCGGAATACCGTCCACAACATATAGCGGCTGGTTACTTCCCGAGAGTGACGTGATACTGCGAAGTGT
>NZ_DBDF01000197.1:0-41466 GCF_002293435.1 Bacteroides sp. UBA939
ATGAAAAAATTCGTCCCACGGGATGAATGAATGTATTTGCCGCTATGAATAATGCAGGTTAAGGGTCTTCTAAACTTCTTGCTTGAAAACTTCCTTGTTCTGCAATAAATCGTTATTTTTGCAGACTTAAAATGAGAAAATTGTAAATTGCAGAGAATAGAGAATGATAAATAAGATAAAATAAGGTGATTTATGAAGATTGCAATTGTCAAATATAATGCGGGTAATATTTATTCGGTAGATTATGCATTGAGACGTTTGGGTGTTGAAGCAATAATTACGGCGGATAAAGATCAATTGCGCACAGCAGATAAGGTCGTCTTTCCCGGTGTGGGTGAGGCGGAAACAACTATGAAGTTTTTGCATGCCGCTGGTATGGATACATTAATAAAGGAACTTCGGCAACCGGTGTTGGGGATTTGTTTGGGAATGCAGTTGATGTGCCGTCACTCTGAAGAAGGTGATGTAGATTGCCTGGGCATTTTTGATGCTGAAGTGAAACGTTTTGTCTCGCAGAGGCATGAGGATAAAGTGCCGCACATGGGTTGGAATACTCTCAAAGAAACAAATAGCGACTTATTCAAAGGTTTCACAGAAGAAGAATTCGTGTATTTCGTGCATAGCTTTTATGTTCCGGTCAATGAATATACGGCGGCTGTAACGGATTATATTCACCCGTTCAGTGCGGCATTACATAAGGATAATTATTATGCTACTCAATTTCACCCTGAAAAGAGTGGAGGTGTGGGGGAGCGTATTCTGCGTAATTTCCTGGATTTGGAGTGATTCATTATAATATAATCAAATCATAGTATTAGGTATATGATAGAACTTATCCCTGCAATAGATATTATCGACGGAAAGTGTGTACGACTTTCGCAAGGTGATTATGAAAGTAAAAAGGTGTATAATGAAAATCCGGTAGAAGTTGCCAAAGAAATGGAAGCGCATGGCATTCGTCGTTTGCACGTGGTCGATTTGGATGGAGCAGCTTCTCACCATGTAGTCAACTACCGGACTTTGAACCGGATTGCTTCGGAGACTTCCCTGATTATAGATTTCGGGGGTGGCGTGAAAAGTGATGAAGATTTAAAAATAGCTTTTGAGAATGGAGCGCAGATGGTGACGGGTGGCAGTATTGCTGTGAAAAATCCCGAACTGTTTTGTCGTTGGCTGGATATTTATGGTAGTGAGAAGATTATTCTTGGTGCAGATGTCAAGGATCGCAGAATAGCTGTGAACGGTTGGAAAGATGAAAGCGCCTGCGAATTGTTTCCTTTCCTGAAAGAATATATTGAGAAAGGTGTCAGGAAAGTAATTTGTACGGATATCAGTTGTGATGGCATGTTGCAAGGTCCATCCCTTAAGTTGTATCAGGAAATGCTGGAGCAATATCCGGAGCTTTATCTGATAGCCAGCGGGGGGGTGAGCTGTATGAATGATATTCATGCGTTAGAATCGGCAGGTGTGCCTGCCGTTATTTTCGGCAAAGCCCTTTATGAAGGGCGTATCACTTTGAAAGAAATAGAAAAGAATATGATTTGTCACAGTTCCTAATTGTTCACCCTAATTTATATATATAAGATGTTAGCAAAAAGAATTATCCCCTGTCTCGACATTAAGGACGGGCAGACTGTAAAAGGAATCAACTTCGTGAACTTGCGTCAGGCAGGTGATCCGGTGGAACTGGCACGTGCGTATAGTGAGCAAGGTGCGGACGAACTGGTCTTTCTTGATATTACGGCAAGTTTTGAAGGTCGCAAAACTTTTACTGAGCTGGTAAAACGTATTGCCGCCAATATAAGCATTCCATTCACGGTTGGTGGTGGTATCAATGAACTGAGTGATGTAGATCGTTTATTGAATGCCGGTGCAGATAAGATTTCTATCAATTCTTCTGCTATCCGTCGTCCGGAGCTGATTGATGAAATAGCCGGGAATTTCGGTTCACAAGTCTGTGTATTGGCAGTAGATGCTAAACAGACGGAAAAAGGTTGGTGGTGCTATCTGAACGGTGGCCGGATAGAAACGGACAAAGAACTGTTTTCGTGGAGTAAAGAAGGGCAGGAACGTGGTGCCGGCGAGATACTTTTCACAAGTATGGATCATGACGGTGTAAAAACCGGATACGCTAATGAAGCGCTTGGGGAATTGTCCGATACCCTCTCTATTCCGGTTATAGCATCGGGAGGAGCCGGTGCCAAAGAACATTTCCGTGATGTCTTTTTGCAAGGAAAAGCAGATGCAGCATTGGCAGCCAGTGTTTTTCATTTCGGAGAAATTAAAATTCCCGATTTAAAATCGTATCTTTGCGCCCAAGGAATATCAATTAGAATGATGAAGTGATAAAGCAAAAATGAATTTGGATTTTAACAAAATGGACGGACTTGTTCCGGCAATAATACAAGATGCGGATACTGCTAAGGTACTGATGTTAGGCTTTATGAATAAGGAAGCTTATAACCAGACGGTAGAAACCGGGAAAGTGACCTTTTACAGCCGTTCTAAAAACCGTCTCTGGACAAAAGGTGAGAAGAGTGGCAATTTTCTGGAAGTAGTTTCCATAAAGGCAGACTGTGATCAGGATACCTTATTGATTCAAGTACATCCGGTAGGTCCGGTTTGTCATACCGGTACGGATACATGTTGGGGTGAGAAGAACGAGCAACCCGTTATGTTCTTCAAACTTCTTCAAGACTTTATCAGCAAGCGTCATGAAGAGATGCCCGAAGGTTCTTACACCACAAGCCTGTTTAAATCCGGAGTGAATAAAATGGCGCAGAAAGTGGGCGAAGAAGCTGTAGAAACAGTTATTGAAGCCTGCAACGGAACTGACGATCGATTGATTTACGAAGGTGCCGACATGTTATACCACCTCATTGTCTTGCTAACGTCCAAAGGGTATCGCATTGAAGATTTGGCGCGTGAGTTGCAGGGACGTCATAGTATATCCTGGAAGAAACATTGAATTTGTGCTGGAAGAAGCAATGATTTCGTGATAATTGATAAATTGATAAAGGATGAGCGAACCACTGATACGATATAAGAATGTAGAAATACACCAACAAGACTTGTGTGTGCTGAACGAGGTTGACCTTGAGCTACAGAAGGGAGAATTTGTGTATCTGATCGGTAAGGTGGGTTCAGGCAAGACCAGTTTGCTGAAAACGTTTTATGGAGAACTGGATATAACTTCCGGTGAGGCGGTTGTATTGGGATATGACATGAACCGTATCAAACGTAGGCACATTCCGCAATTGCGCCGTAAACTGGGTATCGTGTTCCAAGACTTCCAATTGTTGATAGACCGTACAGTATATGATAACCTCGCATTTGTGCTCAAGGCTACAGGATGGAAAAATAAGCCGGAGATAAAAGACCGTATCAATGAAGTATTGATGCAGGTAGGTATGGCTAACAAGGGTTATAAATTTCCTAACGAACTTTCGGGAGGCGAACAGCAACGTATTGTCATTGCCCGCGCAATGCTTAACTCTCCGGATATTATTCTGGCCGATGAACCAACCGGTAATTTGGATGTTGAAACAGGGCGTGCTATTGTCGGATTATTGCATAATATCAGTCGTGCCGGTTCGCTGGTAGTGATGACTACGCACAATCTCCATTTGGTTAAGGAATTTCCCGGTCAGGTTTTCCGTTGTTCCGATCATCTGATAACAGACATAACATCGGAATACTCAGGCATGACATCTATACAAGAAAAATAAATAATAGTATATAATCATTTAATACAGGAACGAAAATGAAAGTTTTAAAGTTTGGAGGTACTTCCGTTGGTTCTGCTCAGCGGATGAAGGAAGTAGCCAAATTGATTACCGATGGTGAACAGAAGATAGTTGTCCTCTCGGCTATGTCGGGCACAACTAACACATTGGTGGAGATTTCGGACTATCTGTACAAGAAAAATCCGGAGGGTGCCAACGAAATCATCAACAAGCTGGAGGCTAAGTACAAACAGCATGTGGATGAATTGTATTCCACTCCCGAATATAAACAGAAAGGTCAGGAACTGATTAAATCTCATTTTGACTACATCCGTTCTTATACTAAAGACCTCTTTACCTTGTTCGAAGAGAAAGTAGTTCTGGCACAGGGAGAGTTGATTTCTACCGCCATGATGAACTACTATCTGCAGGAGTGCGGCGTGAAATCCATTTTGCTTCCGGCATTGGAATACATGCGCACCGACAAGAATGCGGAACCCGACCCTGTATATATCAAGGATAAACTCCATATTCAATTGGAGTTGCACTCCGGTGCCGAAATCTATATTACCCAAGGATACATTTGCCGCAACGCTTACGGTGAAATTGATAACCTGCAACGTGGAGGAAGCGATTATACCGCTTCTCTGATTGGTGCAGCCGTCAACGCTTCCGAAATTCAGATATGGACTGATATAGACGGTATGCACAATAACGACCCGCGCATTGTCGAAAAGACTGCCCCCGTACGCCATCTGCATTTTGAAGAGGCTGCTGAGTTGGCTTACTTCGGCGCGAAAATTCTTCATCCTACTTGCATACAACCTGCCAAATATGCCAATATTCCGGTACATCTGCTGAATACTATGGAACCTACTGCTCCCGGTACCATGATTTCTAATGAAACCGAGAAGGGTAAAATCAAGGCTGTTGCCGCAAAAGAAAATATTACGGCTATTAAGATTAAATCCAGCCGTATGTTGCTTGCCCACGGTTTCCTGCGTAAAGTGTTTGAGATTTTTGAAAGTTACCGGACTTCCATTGACATGATTTGTACTTCTGAGGTAGGTGTATCTGTTTCAATAGATAACACGAAGCATCTGAATGAAATTCTGGATGATCTGAAGAAGTACGGTACGGTGACAGTGGATAAGAATATGTGTATCATCTGCGTAGTAGGCGACTTGGATTGGGAAAATGTAGGTTTCGAAGCGAAAGCATTGGATGCCATGCGTGATATACCGGTACGAATGATTTCATTTGGTGGTAGTAACTACAATATATCTTTCCTTGTTCGTGAGTGCGATAAGAAACAAGCGTTACAATCACTTAGCGACGTATTGTTTAACGGAGAATAAAGGAATATGAAAGGAACATTTCCTATAGATAAATTTCGTGAGCTACGTACTCCGTTTTATTATTATGACACGAAAGTGTTGCGTGAAACCCTTTCGTGTCTGCATGCCGAATCCATTAAATATGATAATTTCGTGGTGCATTATGCCGTGAAGGCAAATGCTAACCCTAAACTACTTTCTATTATTCGCGAGAATGGACTGGGTGCCGACTGTGTAAGCGGCGGAGAAATTCGTGCTGCCATCAAGGCTGGTTTCCCGGCATCGAAAGTTGTGTTTGCCGGAGTAGGGAAGGCTGATTGGGAAATCAACTTGGGACTGGATTATGGTATTTTCTGTTTCAATGTAGAGTCCATTCCCGAATTGGAAATTATCAATGAATTGGCGGCGGCGAAAGGCAAAGTCGCCAATATTGCTTTCCGTATCAATCCGAATGTAGGCGCGCATACCCATGCCAATATCACTACAGGACTGGCTGAAAACAAATTTGGTATCAGTATGCCGGATATGGATCATGTGATAGATGTGGCTTTGGAGATGAAGAATGTGAAGTTTATCGGACTACATTTCCATATAGGTTCGCAAATATTGGATATGGGTGATTTTATGGCTCTTTGCAATCGTGTGAATGAATTGCAGGATAAACTGGAAGCTCGCCGTATCCGCATCGAACATGTTAATGTAGGTGGCGGATTGGGCATTGATTATAAACATCCTAACCGTCAGGTGATACCGGATTTTCATGATTATTTTGAAACTTATGCCGAACATCTGAAGCTTCGTTCATATCAGACACTCCATTTTGAATTGGGACGTGCCGTCACAGGACAGTGCGGCTCGCTGATTTCCCGCGTGCTTTACGTAAAGCAGGGAACTAATAAGAAATTTGCTATCCTCGACGCCGGTATGACGGACTTGATACGTCCTGCCTTGTATCAGGCTTACCATAAAATAGAAAATATCACTTCTGATGATACGGTTGAATCCTATGATGTGGTAGGACCTATTTGTGAATCTTCGGATGTATTTGGCAAGGCTATTGATTTGAATAAAGTGAAACGAGGGGATTTGATTGCATTGCGCTCTTCCGGTGCCTATGGCGAGATTATGGCGTCAGGCTATAACTGTCGCGAATTGCCACAGGGATATACCTCGGACGAACTGGTGTAAATAACTCTATTTCTTGTGAACAAAAGGAGTGTATGCTTGTTGATTAATCAAGGATTTTAATTTGTTAAATGATACGATTATGATTAAGGAAAAATTACAAGATGCAATTAATGAGCAGATTATAGCAGAAATGTGGTCAGCTAACTTGTACTTAGCGATGTCTTTTTTCATGGATAAAGAAGGTTATCCGGGTATGGCACATTGGTTGAAGGAGCAATGGATAGAAGAAAACGGTCATGCTTTTAAGTTAGCTGATTATGTAATCAGGCGTGGTGGTAAGGCCAAAGTCGATAAGATTGATGTGGTTCCCAATGATTTCGGTACTCCGTTGGAAGTATTTGAACAGGTTTACAAGCATGAGCGTCGTGTGTCTGAATTGATTGACAAGTTGGTTGATGTGGCTATTGCTGAAAAAGATAAAGCAACCCAAGATTTCCTGATGGAATTTGTTCGTGAGCAAGTAGAAGAAGAGACTACAACCTCCAATATTGTAGAAATGATAAAGAAAGCCGGTAGTACGGGTGTTTTCTTTGTTGATGTTAAATTGGGGGAACGTTGATAATATTTTGATATCGAAGTGCTAAAGTGAAGAAGCTGCCTGAAAATTTCAAGCAGCTTCTTTTTTATGCCTTGCTTTTCCTGGTATTTTCTATTTCAGTACCCCAAGTTCTTTTCCAACTTTGATAAATGCTTCAATACACTTGTCCAGATGTTGCTTTTCGTGTCCCGCAGAGATTTGGACGCGGATACGTGCCTGATCTTTTGGAACGACCGGATAATAGAATCCGGTCACATAAATTCCTTCTTCCTGCATACGGGCGGCATAGGTTTGTGATAATTTAGCGTCATATAGCATAACAGCACAAATGGCACTTTGCGTAGGTTTGATATCGAAACCGGCTGCTGTCATTTTATCACGGAAGTAGTTTACATTCTCTACCAGCTTATCGTGCAATGCGTTACTTTCTCCCAGCATCTTAAAAACTTCGATACTTGCACCGATCACGGCAGGGGCAACAGAGTTAGAGAATAAATATGGACGGCTACGCTGACGTAGCAAATCAACAATTTCTTTGCGTCCTGTGGTAAATCCACCCATAGCACCTCCAAAGGCTTTACCCAGTGTGCCGGTATAGATGTCTACGCGTTCGTAAGTTTTGAATAATTCGCTTACGCCATGCCCTGTAGGGCCTACTACGCCGGCAGAGTGTGACTCGTCTACCATAACCAAGGCATTGTACTTCTCGGCGAGATCGCAAATCTTATCCAGAGGAGCTACATTGCCGTCCATTGAAAAAACCCCATCCGTAACAACGATACGGAAACGCTGTGCCTGTGCTTCTTGCAAGCACTTTTCCAACTCAGCCATATCTGCGTTAGCATAACGATAACGTTTTGCTTTGCACAAGCGTACACCATCAATGATAGAGGCATGGTTCAAAGAATCGGAAATAATGGCATCCTCTTCATTGAACAGTGGTTCGAATACTCCACCGTTGGCATCAAAACAAGCAGCGTACAGAATCGTATCTTCTGTCTTGAAATAATCGGAAATAGCGGCTTCCAATTCTTTGTGAATGTCTTGTGTGCCACAGATGAAACGTACGGAAGACATACCGTATCCGCGATGGTCCATCATTTTCTGGGCAGCAGCAATCAGTCTCGGGTGGTTAGACAAACCCAAGTAATTGTTGGCACAAAAGTTCAGTACTTCTTTTTCTTTCACAGTGATTGCGGCTTGTTGTGCACTTTCAATCAGTCGTTCCTCTTTGTAGAGTCCGGCTTCTTTAATTTCAGCAAGCGTGTTGCTGAGATATTCTTTCATTTTCCCATACATAGCTTTATAATTTAAAGTTAGTTATCTTACTCGATGCAAAGGACATAATTTTTATTCAAATAACAATGTCAGAATGATAGAAAAATGAAAAAAAAGTGCGTATCTTTGCGCGCAAATTAATAAAACACCTTATATAATAAATCGAATGAAGAATATTTTGGTAATTGGAGCTACCGGACAGATAGGGTCGGAGCTTACGATAGAATTACGTAAACGTTATGGTGATGACCATGTTGTAGCCGGATATATTCCGAGCGCTATGCCTAAAGGCGAGTTAAAGGCGTCAGGGCCATCAGCTATTGCTGATGTGACCGACCGTCAGTCTATTGAAGTCGTAGCACGTCAATTTAAGATTGATACGATTTATAATCTGGCAGCTCTACTTTCAGTAGTTGCCGAAAGTCGTCCGGCCATGGCTTGGAAAATCGGTATTGACGGATTATGGAATGTGTTGGAAGTAGCGCGTGAATACAATTGTGCGGTGTTTACTCCGAGTTCCATTGGTTCGTTCGGTGAGGCTACACCTCATGTGAATACACCTCAAGATACGATTCAGCGCCCTCGTACCATGTATGGTGTAACGAAGGTGACTACTGAATTGCTGAGTGATTATTATTATACGAAATATGGAGTGGATACCCGTTCGGTTCGTTTTCCGGGAATTATTTCTAATGTGACTCCTCCGGGTGGTGGTACCACTGACTATGCAGTAGATATTTATTATTCCGCTGTGAAAGGTGAAAAGTTTGTGTGTCCTTTGAAACAAGGTACTTATATGGATATGATGTACATGCCTGATGCGCTGAATGCAGCTATCTCTTTGATGGAAGCAGCTCCGGCGCGTTTGTTGCATCGGAATGCCTTTAACATAACTTCCATGAGTTTCGACCCGGAAGCAATCTATGCGGAAATAAAGAAACATGTGCCCAATTTTGAGATGGACTATAAGATAGATCCGTTGAGGCAGGCAATTGCAGATAGTTGGCCGGACAGTCTGGATGATAGTTGTGCCCGTGAAGAGTGGGATTGGAAACCACAGTATGATTTGGAAACTATGACTGTGGATATGCTTGAAAAGTTAAGAGCTAAACAAAATAAGTGACCATAAGGTCCGTAAAGGATGAAAAGAATAGGATTGGGGTTATTCATCGTTGTTTTTTTATTGTCTTGTGGGAATAAAAAAACAAAGATAGACCCCTTTGCACCGTTCACCAGCATGGTGGATTCGGTTACGCATAAAGCAGACACATTACAACAGGTTGAGGTGAAGGAAGAACCTAAACCGATGGAAGCAGATGAGTCGTTTGATGATTTTATCTATAGTTATGCTTCGGACAACGCCCTGCAACGGCAACGGACAAAGTTCCCTTTACCTTATTATAATGTAAATACTCCATCGAAAATAGAGGAAGAGCATTGGAAACACGATTATCTGTTTACTCAGCAAAACTATTATACACTACTATTTGATGATGAAGAAGAGTTGGACTTGGTAGGCGATACTGCCCAGACTTCTGTACAGGTGGAATGGATTCTTCTGAAAACCCGTATGGTGAAGAAGTATTACTTTGAACGTATCAAAGGCGCCTGGATGTTGGAAGCTATCAATCTCCGGCACATGGAACAGGATGAGAATGGAAATGAAGACTTCGTTGGATTCTATGCGCTTTTTGTAACGGATAGTCTCTACCAAAGCCGGCACATTCGTGAACCTTTAGAGTATATTACGATAGATCCTGATGATGAGTTCTCGATTCTGGAAACAACTCTTGATTTGAATCAGTGGTACGCTTTCCGCCCCATATTGCCTGTCGATAAACTGTCTAATATTAATTATGGACAGCAGAACAAAGATGATTCGAATACGAAAATCCTGAAGGTGAATGGAATAGATAATGGCTACTCTAATATCTTCTATTTCCGTAGGCACGGTGGAAAATGGGAATTATATAAATATGAAGATACGAGTATGTGATAATATATGAAATATGAATTGAAAAAGATACCCAATACATTTGGACTTGATGTCAAAGCCACTGTGTTTCTGGAGTATGATTCGGTAGAAGAATTGGAGAAGTATATTGCTGACGGCAGTATTACTTCTCCTTTTTTGCATATTGGCGAAGGGAGTAATTTGCTGTTTACCGGAGATTATGAAGGAGTGATATTGCACTCACGCATAAGCGGCATTGAGGTAACGGCAGAAAGTGAAGACGATGTACAGGTGCGTGTTGGTGCCGGTGTGGTATGGGATGATTTTGTGGAGCATTGTGTGAAGTGTGGCTGGTATGGGGCTGAAAATCTTTCGCTCATTCCCGGTGAAGTAGGGGCAAGTGCGGTACAGAATATCGGTGCTTACGGTGTGGAAGTGAAAGACTTGATTACTTCCGTAGAAACACTGGATGTAAAGGGTATGAAACGTGTTTTCCAAGTGGATGAATGCGACTATGCATATCGGAACAGTCTGTTTAAACGCTTTGAGATAAAAGATATGTTTATTACGTATGTTTGTTTCCGGTTGAGCAAGAAGGAACATTATACATTGGATTACGGTACTATCCGGCAGGAACTGGAAAAATATCCGGTGATTGATTTGAAGACTTTGCGCCAGGTTATTATCAATATCCGGGAAAGTAAGTTGCCGGATCCGAAGGTATTGGGTAGCGCCGGTAGCTTCTTTATGAATCCTGTAGTGACGCGTGCAAGTTTTGAAGTTTTACGGGAACAGTATCCTCAGATGCCTTTCTATGAGTTGGACTTCGACAGGATAAAAATTCCTGCAGGCTGGCTGATAGAGCAATGTGGGTGGAAAGGCAAGTCCATGGGAGCCGCTGCCGTACACGATAAACAAGCATTGGTACTGGTGAACAAGGGCGGGGCGACAGGCGCTGAAATTGTTGCTCTGTCGAATGCTGTGAGACTCTCGATTCATGAGAGATTTGGTATAAACATTCATCCCGAAGTGAATATTATTTAATGGTGAATTACTTAATTATGAGTCAACATGAAACTTAGAATATTAGGAAGTGGGACATCGACGGGAGTACCTGAAATAGGATGTAAATGTGATGTTTGTACCTCTACCGACCCTCGTGATAATCGTTTGCGTGCATCGTCTTTGCTGCATACGGATGATGCCGTGATATTGATTGATTGTGGACCGGACTTCCGTGAACAAATGCTGCGTGCCTCTTTGTTTGAAAAGTTGGACGGTGTGCTGATAACCCATGAACATTATGATCATGTGGGAGGATTGGATGACCTGCGCCCTTTTGCCCGTTTCGGTGAAATACCGGTATATTCGGATGCATATACAGCATCCCATTTACGCGCAAGGATGCCTTATTGCTTTTTGGAACATAAGTATCCGGGCGTACCCCAGATTTACTTGCAGGAAGTAGAAGCGGAAAAAACTTTCTATATTAATAATACGGAGATTACTCCTATTCAGGTAATACATGGGCGTTTGCCTATTCTGGGATACCGCATAGGAGGGCGTATGGCTTATATTACGGATATGTCGACTATGCCGGAAGAATCTTATGAACAATTAAAGAATTTAGATATTCTCGTAGTGAATGCTTTACGTGTCAAACCGCATCCCACGCATCAAAGTATTTCCGAGGCGCTGATTACAGCCGAACGTATTGGCGCGCGCGAAACTTATTTCATCCATATAAGCCACCATGCAGGCTTGCATGCCGAGCTTGAAAAGCAGCTGCCACCACACATTCATCCGGGCTTTGACGGGATGGAAATAGAGTTTTAAGGCGTCAGAACTCTAAAACTTTTAATGCTTGCTCTACTTTTTGAAACATTTGTTTTGTTTCATTAGTATAAATCGTTACTTTTGCCGAAATTGATGCTTGAACACCATGAGACTCCGTATCATAATAAGAATAGCCATCATTGCCTCCGTTGCATCCTTATGTACGGGTTTGGGGGTGTATTCATTCTTTAAGTTAACTGCAGTGGCAGAACTGAAAGATTTTAATCTTTATACTTTAGTGCCGCAGAATACAGTAGCCATATTGGAAACCGATCGTATGGCAGAGCTTGTAGAAGACATTAATCAGTTGAGCTGTAGTAAAGATAACCACTTCCTTTATGCTTCCGAACTGTTTGTTTACCTGAAAAACTATCTGCATACTTTGATCGAAGATGCTCCGCATGGGCTTAGTAAGCAAATGAATAAGATGCTAATCAGCTTTCACGAACCGGATACCCCAATGAACCAGGTGTTATACTGCAATCTGGGTTCGGGTGACCATGAATTGGTTGAGTCATTCATTCAGAAATACTGTTCCAGTTTGTTCCCATCTAAATTCTTTGATTATAAAGGTGAAGAGATAAGTGTTTATCCCATGTCGGATGGACAGTATCTGGTTGCTTATTTAACGCAAGAATTTATGGCGATAAGTTTTAAGAAGGAACTAATAGAGCAGGTGATAGATACCCGGTTGTCAAAAAAGTGTTTGATGGATATGCCATCATTCGAGGCTGTGCATGACGAAGAAGATACGGATGTAGAAGCTACGGTGTATGTTCGTATAGAAGAAGTAGGTATGGGAAAGAATACTGACGGCATCCATTCGCATACTTATTTGGGAAACTGGGCGGAGTTTGATGTGAAGTTGGACAAAGATGCTATTTATTGTTCCGGTATCAGCCATGGATCGGATATAACGAATACTTTTATAAATACGTTGCTTCGTCAGGAACCGGTAGAAGGCTTTCCGGGAAACAAACTTCCTGCTTCCACCTTCTTTTATGATTGCTGGGCGGTTTCGGATATAGAAGACATGTTCAACTTTACGGCGAAGCAGGAGTATGCCAAATCTACTTACTCTGATTATATCAAAGCGCGTGACGAGGAAGGACTCGGTTTTTTGAAGTCGTATGCCGGTGATCGGGTAATAACTTGTCTTTTTCAGTCTAAGGATACAGTTGAAAGACGTCCTTGTGCAGTGATGACTATTCCGCTGAAAGAAGCAAAGCAGGCGGAGAGCCATTTACAGTCGTTACTTCAGAATACCCCTAAAGAGGTTGGTGCGCCACCTGTACCGGAGGTACATCCGGATTATCAATCTTATCTGAAGTCGCGAGGATATCAGTATTATATATTGCCTCGCAATACTTTGCTGACTCAGTTGACGGGAATCACCGAGTCCGCCCTTTATACTTATCTGTGTGTTTATAAGGGATATTTGTTGATGGCACCTGATGTTTCCAGCCTTATTGCTTACATTGATGCGATGGATAATAATGAAGTTCTTGATAAGATTCCAATGTATGAAGAGAGTACAGGTAGCCTTTCGCCCATTTATAATTTTGTGATGATGGCAGATATGGGTGAAATGTTGAATCAGCCGGAGACGTATGTACGCCTTATCCCTAATTTCTTTTTCCGTCAAGCCAAGTTTTTTCAGCATTTCATACTTTCTGTACAATTTACATGTGTTGAAGGGGTAGTGTGCCCTAACCTTGTGTTTCTATATAAAGGAGAGCCAATATAAAGGAGGCAATACAAAATGATATTTGATGTATGACAAGAACCATAGCTGTCATTTTGTATTTTTAATCGTCTGAGAATGCGATATTTCCGCCCGAAGGCAAGGGCGGTTGGAAATATCGAAGCGAAAATCAGTAAGTACCAGAGGGATAGAGGAATATCGAAATGCTTACAATTATTCTGGAACAAAACATCTCCTGAAAGTGGGCTGATAAGGGGGAAATCTGACGGGATAAGCCAACTACTTACAGGTAACAAGTCAACTACTTACAGGTAACAAGTGATCTACTTACAGGTAGTTAGTGATCTACTTATAGATAGTTAGNNGCAACAGGCTATTTTTGCATAAATAGCTTGTAAATATGCAATAATACGCATAAATACTGCATCATTATTCCTTGTTCGTTCATCAAGTACTCTAAAAGATGAATTTATAAATCAATACGTGTTACGAAAAGCAGGATAATGCTATCATAATGAATGAAAATGATGGCTATTCGTTGTCATTTGGATATTTCTGCAAACAAAAAAACTCACGCATCGGAAGTTTCGGGTGATTCGTTTTAGCTGTCTTCTTGCGAACAGGTATCGTTTTGTGGTTTACACATTACTGATTAAGACGAGATGCTTATATTCAATTTCTGTAAGTTCTCATGTTTAATTATCTTATAGTGTCTGTCATCCTGAGCGCAGTCTAAGGATCTCTTCTCCTTTGCATTTCCGAAGAGGAGATGCTTCGACTACGCTCAGCATGACAGATACTGTCAAAGTATAAACTAATTATGAACATCTACTTAATTCAATTAACCTGCATTATTCATATCTGTAGGCTAAAAGCCTCGGAATTTATCTCGCGGGATAAAAGAAATCCGTCCCGTGAGATGAAAAAATCCGTCTCACGAGATGAAAAAATCCGTCCCGTGAGACAGATTTTCTCGTCTCACGGGACGGATTTCTTTGTCTCGTTTTACGAACCTTAGAACGGTAAGTCATCTTTTGCATCTCCGGCCAAGAACTCCGGCGCAGAAGTCGGTGCCGGTGGCGGAACAGGACTGCCGGGCATAGGTGCGGATGTAGTTGCGCCAACACGTTCTACTTTCCATACGCGGATACTGTTGAACCAACGATCTTGCCATTGACGCGCATCAACATCGAATGATACGGTCAGTTCCTCGCCCATCTGGATATTAAACTGCTCTATCTTGTCTGCTCCGAAAACATCGAAACACATTTTGCGGGGGTATTGTCCGTGGTCTTCAATCACATATTCCTGCGATTTCCATTCATTACCCGACTTTGATACTCCACCTCTTGGCTGGAGTATTGCAATAATTTTTCCTGTAAATTCCATTGTGTTCTTTTTAATGATGCTGCGAAGTTACAGTTTTTTAGGGAATCCGGAGAGCTTTCAAGCGTTTTTTCTTTGTTTTCTTTGTTGCAGGAAGAACTTTTTTGTAACTTTGTCCAATACTATATGCGATAGTTATGAATAAGGAATAATATAAAACTTAAATACACAGAATATATGAAATTTATCGTTTCGAGTACTGTACTCTCCAGCCATCTACAGGCTATCAGCCGCGTGATTAATTCAAAAAATTCATTACCTATTTTAGATTGTTTCCTCTTTGAACTCAAAGACGGGACGCTGTCTGCTACCGTTTCCGACAGTGAAACAACTATGGTAACTTCGGTTGAAGTAAACGAAAGCGATTCGGACGGACGTTTTGCCGTAGCTGCGAAAACGATTCTGGATGCTTTGAAAGAAATCCCCGAACAACCACTTATGTTTGAGGTAAATATCAATTCGTTGGAAATCACAGTACAATATCAGAATGGTAAATATAGCCTGATGGGACAAAATGCAGATGAATTTCCGCAATCGGCTATGCTGGGCGACAGTGCTGTGCGCGTAGAGATGGATGCTTCTGTGTTATTGGCGGGGATTAACCGCGCCGTATTTGCTACGGCAGACGACGAACTTCGTCCGGTAATGAATGGTATTTATTTCGATATCACCACTGAAGATATTACGATGGTTGCATCGGACGGCCATAAGTTGGTACGTTGCAAAACATTGTCTGCCAAAGGTAATGAACGTGCGGCATTTATTTTGCCCAAGAAACCTGCCTCGCTGGTTAAGAACTTGTTACCTAAAGAACAAGGTTCGGTTGTGATAGAATTTGATGAACGTAATGCCGTATTTACATTAGAAAGATACCGCATGGTGTGCCGCTTGATTGAAGGACGCTACCCGAACTACAACTCAGTGATTCCGCAAAATAATCCTTATACAGTAACCGTTGACCGTATGCTGTTGGTTGGCGCATTGCGTCGCGTGTCTATTTTCTCGTCACAGGCAAGCAGTCTTATAAAGTTGCGTATGCAGGAAAATCAGATTGTGATTTCAGCGCAGGACATTGACTTTTCCACTTCGGCCGAAGAATCTTTGGCGTGCCAGTATGAAGGCAATCCGATGAGCATAGGCTTTAAGTCTACTTTCCTGATTGATATCCTCAACAACATTGTTGCTGACGAAGTGATAGTCAAATTGGCCGACCCATCGCGTGCCGGCGTTATAGTCCCCGTTGAGCAGGAAGAAAACGAGGACTTGCTGATGTTGTTGATGCCAATGATGTTGAATGATTAATATGAATCGAGCTACACTCATACACCTCATAAAATAGACAACATGAAGCTAAACCTCGAAAAACCGATTGTCTTTTTTGATTTGGAGACAACCGGAACCAATATAAACTCAGATCGTATCGTCGAAATCTGTTATCTCAAAGTATATCCCAACGGAAACGAAGAGGCGAAGAACCTCCGTATCAATCCCGAAATGCATATTCCCGAAGAAGCTTCTGCAATTCATGGCATATACGATGCCGACGTGGTGGATTGTCCCACTTTTAAGAAAGTGGCTCGTGAGATTGCTAATGAAATAGAAGGATGTGACTTGGCGGGATTTAATTCCAACCGTTTTGATATTCCTGTATTAGCCGAAGAGTTTTTGCGGGCAGATGTGGATATTGATTTAAGTCGCCATAAGTTTGTGGATGTGCAGGTCATTTTTCATAAAATGGAGCAACGCACCCTTTCGGCAGCTTATAAGTTCTATTGCGGAAAGAATCTGGAAGATGCACATACGGCGGCTGCCGACACGCAAGCCACTTATGAAGTTCTGAAAGCCCAGCTTGACCGCTATCCGGAATTACAGAATAATATAGCTTTCCTTTCCGATTATTCCAGTTTCAGTAAAAATGTGGACTTTGCCGGCCGCATGGTATATGATGATAATGGAGTGGAAGTATTTAACTTTGGAAAATATAAGGGAATGACGGTCGTAGAAGTACTGAGGCGTGACCCGGGGTATTACAGTTGGATATTGAACAGTGATTTTACATTGAATACCAAAGCTATGCTGACCAAAATACGCTTACGCGAATTGACCAATAGATAATAGCATGGGAAATACTCTGAAAGGAAAGAAAATCGTATTAGGAATTACCGGAAGTATTGCAGCTTACAAAGCATGTTATATTATTCGGGGATTAATAAAATTGGGCGCTGAAGTACAAGTGGTGATTACACCTGCGGGAAAAGAGTTTATAACTCCTATTACGCTTTCGGCGCTGACCGGCAAACCGGTAATCAGTGAGTTCTTTGCCCAGCGGGACGGTACCTGGAATAGCCATGTAGACCTTGGCCTATGGGCGGATGCCGTGCTGATAGCTCCGGCAACTGCCGCCACTATTGGTAAAATGGCAAATGGAGTGGCAGATAATATGTTGATTACTACCTACCTGTCGGCTAAAGCTCCGGTATTTGTAGCTCCTGCTATGGACTTAGACATGTATGCCCATCCTTCCACCGTGAGAAATCTGGATACGCTTCGTTCTTATGGTAATCACATTATAGAACCTGCCACAGGAGAACTTGCCAGCCATTTGGTTGGTAAAGGGCGTATGGAAGAACCGGAGATTATCATACAATATCTGGCTGATTATTTTGCTCGGAAAGAAGGTGACTTGCGCGGAAGGACTATTATGATAACAACCGGGCCTACGTATGAAAAGATTGATCCGGTACGCTTCATCGGAAACTATTCTTCCGGCAAGATGGGATTCGCCATTGCGGATGAATGTGCCAGCCGGGGAGCGAAAGTTATCATGATAACCGGTCCTGTGCAACAGAAGATGCATTATCCCGCATTTCAATCTCATCGTGTAGAATCGGCCCAACAGATGTTTGATGCAGCTTACAGTTTGTTTGGCACTGCTGATGCGGCTATTCTTGCGGCTGCCGTTGCTGATTTTACTCCGGAAGAGGTCGTGGATGCCAAGATTAAACGGGAAAAAGAAGGTGAAATGGTTTTGCGTTTGAAATCAACGAAAGATATTGCCGCCTGTTTAGGGAGTATAAAGAAAGACAAGCAAGTACTGGTGGGCTTTGCTCTCGAAACGAATGACGAACAGCATAATGCCGAAGATAAACTGCGGCGGAAGAACTTGGATTTTATCGTATTGAATTCATTGAATGATGAAGGAGCCGGTTTCCGGTACGATACGAATAAAATCAGTATTATCGACCGTGAAGGAAAAGATGATTTCCCGTTGAAGCCCAAAACAGAAGTTGCAGCAGATATTGTAGACCGGTTGGTTGAAGTGCTAAAGAAAAAGTAAGTATATATAGTGGGAACTAAGACATTCTATATCATTCTGTTTTTGTGTGCAGTAGCTTTGAAGGTATCTGCCCAGGAATTGAATTGTAGATTGACAGTGAACTATTCTCAAATACAAGGCACAAGTACCCAAGTCTTTACCACACTCGAAAATGCGTTGATGGATTTTATCAATACCCGTCATTGGACGCAAGCGCAGTATGAAGTGAATGAACGGATCCGTTGTTCAATGAGTCTCATTGTAAAAGAGTATAACGAGGCGGATAGTCGTTGGAATTGTGAGCTTGTCGTACAATCTACCCGTCCGGTATGGCAGTCGGGCTATCAAACTGTGGTTTTTAGCTATAGAGATACGGAAGTTGGTTTTAACTATCGCGAGTTTGACCCTCTGGAGTTGCGTGATAACATTGTTGATAGTAATCTGACAGCTATAATAGCCTATTATGTATATATGATTATTGGTCTGGACATGGATACGATGGCTCCGCAAGGAGGTACAGATGTGCTTCGTGCCGCCAACAATATTGTAACTGCTGCGCAGAATCTTGGTGAAACCGGTTGGAGCGCATTTGCCAACAATCGTAACCGGTATGCGTTAGTCTCTGATTATTTGGAAGACAGCATGTCGCCTTTACGGAAACTGATGTATGACTATCATCGCATGGGGCTGGACGAACTTTCAGTGAATGCTACCCGTGCCCGTGCTACGATAACTACTGCGCTTGCCGGCTTGAAACAGGCACAGGAAAACAAACCGATGTCTATATTACCCGGCTGGTTTACTGAGATAAAGAAAGATGAACTTGTTAATCTCTACTCCCGATCGGCAATGAAAGAAAAAGAAGAAGTTTATGATTTGTTTTCTACTGTCAATTCATCATTGATAACTGAGTGGGACAAGATAAAACAATAAATACTATAATATAGATTTATGTTGCATTCGCTTTACATACAGAATTATGCTCTTATCGAGCAACTCGATATTAACTTTGGCGTGGGCTTTTCCGTTATTACGGGTGAGACAGGCGCCGGTAAGTCTATTATATTAGGAGCTATCGGTTTACTGCTTGGGCAGCGTGCTGATATAAAAGCCATCCGTCAGGGTGCATTGAAATGCGTTATTGAAGCACGCTTCGATATATCAGCCTACGGAATACAGTCTTTCTTTGAAGAAAATGAATTGGAATATGAAGAAGAGTGTATTCTGCGTCGCGAGGTGTATGCCTCCGGAAAAAGCCGTGCATTCATTAATGATACTCCGGTTTCATTGACACAGATGAAGGAACTGGGTGAACAGTTGATTGATGTTCATTCCCAGCATCAGAATCTTTTATTGAATAAAGAAGGTTTCCAGTTGAATGTGCTCGATATACTGTCTCATAACGATGAACAGCTTGTTACATATCAATCTTTATATAAAGAATGGAAACAAGCCCAGCAAGATTTGGAAGAGCTTATGACCAGTGCAGAGCAGAACAAGTCAGATGAGGATTACATTCGTTTCCAGTTAGAGCAATTAGAAGAAGCCCGTTTATCTGCCGGTGAACAGGAAGAGTTGGAACAGGAAGCAGACATATTGAGCCATGCCGAGGAGATTAAAACCGGACTATACCGTATCGGACAATTACTGACATCTGATGAACGTGGGCTGCTTCCGGTTTTGAAAGAAAGCCTGAATACAATGCTTGGTTTGCAGAAAGTATATTCGGCAGCTTCGGAACTTGCCGAACGTTTAGAAAGTACATATATAGAGTTGAAGGATATTTCTCAGGATATTTCTTCAAAGGAAGAAAATATAGAATATAACCCGGATCGTTTGGAAGAAGTGAATGACAGATTGAATCTGATTTATTCTCTGCAACAAAAACATCGGGTATCTACTATCGGAGAACTCTTAAAGCTTGCTGAAGAATATACTACCAGGCTGACAACAATAACTTCTTATGATGACCGTATAGCCGAACTGACTACTCTCTGCGACACCTTATATAATAAGGCGAAAAAGCAGGCTATGGTTCTTACAAAAGCCCGTACCACGGCTGCCCGCGAAGTAGAAAAGCAGATGGCTTCCCGGTTAATTCCGCTTGGTATGCCAAATGTGCGTTTTCAGGTGGAAATGGGAATGCGTAAAGGACTGGGACTACATGGTGAGGATACGGTAGGTTTTCTTTTCTCCGCCAATAAAAACGGGACATTGCAGAATATTTCGTCAGTGGCTTCGGGTGGTGAGATAGCGCGTGTCATGTTGTCTGTCAAAGCAATGATAGCGGGTGCGGTAAAATTGCCTACTATCGTATTTGATGAAATAGACACCGGAGTGTCCGGTGAAATAGCCGACCGCATGGCGGATATTATGCAGGAAATGGGTGAACAGGAGCGTCAGGTAATCAGCATAACCCACTTGCCGCAGATTGCCGCCCGTGGATGCGCTCACTACAAAGTCTATAAACAAGATAGTGAAACAGAGACCAATAGCCATATTCGCCGGTTGACTGATGATGAAAGAGTGGAAGAAATAGCCCACATGCTGAGTGGCGCTACTTTGACCGAAGCTGCGTTGAACAATGCCAGAGTGCTTCTGAGTAGTAAGAAGTAGGCGCTGATTTTGAACTATTAATATTTTAATTCTTGAAGATGATTGATAAGAGTGAAATGATTTTCGGTGTTCGTGCCGTGATAGAAGCACTACAGGCAGGGAAAGAGATTGATAAGATTTTAGTGAAGAAAGATATTCAAAGCGACTTGTCCAAGGAACTTTTTGCTGCATTGAAAGGTACTTTAATTCCTGTGCAACGTGTTCCGGTAGAACGTATAAACCGGATTACCCGCAAAAACCACCAAGGAGTGATAGCATATATTTCTTCCGTTACTTATCAGAAGACGGAAGAATTGATTCCTTTTCTTTTTGAACAAGGCAAGAATCCATTGTTCGTCATGCTTGATGGTGTAACTGACGTTCGTAATTTCGGTGCTATAGCCCGTACCTGTGAATGCGCGGCTGTAGATGCTGTCATTATTCCTGCCAAAGGAAGCGTTACGGTCAATGCCGATGCAATGAAAACATCTGCCGGAGCATTGCACGTATTGCCTGTCTGTCGCGAACAGGATCTGAAAACCACCCTGCAATATCTTAAAGATAGCGGTTTCCGTATCGTAGCGGCTACCGAAAAAGGAGATTACGATTATTCCAAAGCCGATTATACAGGACCGCTATGTATTATTATGGGAGCTGAAGATAAAGGTGTTGCTTATGAAAACCTGGCTCTTTGTGACGAATGGGTAAAAATCCCGATGTTGGGTACAATCGAGTCGCTCAACGTTTCTGTTGCAGCAGGTATTTTGATTTATGAAGCTGTGAAACAAAGAACTACTAAGATATGAAAAAGAACTTGTTGTTAACGCTCATCCTCTGTTTGTTGGCTCAGTGGAGTGTGGCACAAGCACCTAAATGGGTGGAAAAAGCCAAACGTGCTGTTTTCTCGATAGTAATTTATGACCAGAACGATAAGATACTTAATACGGGAAATGGTTTTTTTGTAACTGAGGACGGTATTGCCTTGTCTGATTATAGCTTGTTTAAAGGAGCGCAACGTGCTGTGGCTATCAGTTCCGATGGTGTACAGATGCCGGTAGATGCTATTCTTGGTGCAAATGATATGTATGATGTTGTGAAATTCCGCGTAAATATCTCCGGTAAGAAAGTACCGGCATTGAGCGTTGCTGCGGCTGCTCCTGCCATAGGTGCAAATGTTTATTTGTTGCCTTATTCCACACAGAAAGACCGTTCCTATACAGTCGGGAAAGTGAAAGAAGCATCCAAGATAGCGGAGAAATTCCAATATTATACACTGGACATGCAATTGAAAGATAAGATGGTTAGCTGTCCGGTTATGACAGAAGACGGGCAAGTATTTGGTCTGGTGCAAAAGTCATCAGGGAAAGACACGACTACCATTTGTTATGCCGTAGGAGCCAATTATGTAATGGAACAGAAAATCAGCCCTCTTTCTTTCAATGACCATACCTTGCAAAATATCGGTATTCGAAAAGCTTTACCCGATACGGAAGAACAAGCATTAGTGTTCTTGTATATGGCTTCTTCACAGCTCACTTCGGAGAAGTATATGGAATTATTAGATGAATTTATAGCACAGTATCCTAATAGTGCGGACGGATATCTTCGCCGTGCAAGTAGCCGGATTTTCATTTCGAAAGAAGCATCTTCAATGGATAAAGTGGTTGCTGATTTAGATAAGGCGCTCGAAGTGGCTCAAAACAAAGATGATGTATATTACAATCGTGCCAAATTGATTTATAATTATCAACTGGACAAACCTGAAACCACTTACAAAGACTGGACGTATGATAAAGCATTGAATGAACTTCGTAAAGGGATAGCGATTAATGAGCTTCCGGTGTATATCCAGTTGGAAGGAGATATTCAGTTCGCTAAACAGGATTATGCCGGAGCGCTGGTTAGCTATGAAAAGGTAAATACCACTAATCTTGTTTCTCCTGCTACATTCTTCAGTGTTGCGAAAACGAAAGAGTTGATGAATGTTGCTCAGGAGGAGATACTCGTATGGATGGATAGTTGTATAGCGCGTTGCCAGCAACCTTTTATTGAAGAGAATGCTCCATATTTATTAGAACGTGCTCGTGTACGTCTGGAGGCAGGACAGGCGCGTGGCGCGGTGCTCGATTATGATGAATATTACAAAGCGGTGCATGGAAATGTGAACGATGTATTCTATTATTATCGCGAGCAAGCTGCTCTTCAGGCAAAACAATACCAGCGTGCATTGGATGATATGCTTAAAGCAATCGAAATTAATCCGAAAGATTTGACTTACCGTTCGGAATTGGCTGTGGTTAATATACGTGTTGGAAGAAACGAAGAGGCTATTAAGGTGCTGAAAGATGCGTTAGCCATTGACCCTGATTATGGTGAAGCTTACCGTTTGATAGGTATTGCTCAATTACAATTGAAACAAAATAAAGAAGCGTGTACCAATTTTGCGAAAGCAAAAGAATTGGGGGATCCGAATGTGGACGAATTGATAGAGAAACATTGTAAATAACCGGAAGGTTGGGATGAATGATGTTTTAACATGTGTCCAAAGAAAGGAGTGATGATATACATAAAAAAAGGCTCTGCTTTCGCAAGCAGAGCCTTTGTCGGGAAACTCCCTGTCAAAAAAGAGTAAGTTAAGTCTTCGTATTAAACAGGTATAAGTGAATTTTTCTTTTGTGTATTATATATGGTAAATGCATAAAATTCCAAAATACTGCATGTAATACTGATTTTTTTTTCTAAATTAATCGAATCACCCAAAACTTCCGGTTCATGTTTTTTGTATTGAAGAATGAATTCATCCCGTAGAGTAGCTTAACTACTTAGTAGTAGTTAGTCAACTACTACTAAATAGTTGGGTCATTACTACGTAGTAGTTTGAATAGCATTCAAAAAGGAGAGATTTAACTCATGTACCTGAGGTTTCGGGTGAGTCGGTTAGGGACGTTAATTTATTGAATACTTAAATAATATCAGAATGAAAAAAGTAATTTGTAGTCAGAAAGCTCCGGGAGCTATTGGGCCTTACAGTCAGGCGGTTGAAGTAAACGGAATGATATTTGTGTCCGGCCAGTTACCTATTAATGCCGCTACAGGAGTAATGGCGGAAGGTGCTGAAGCTCAGGCTATTCAATCGTTGGAAAACATCAAACATATTCTGGGGGAAGCAGGATTAACGATGGCAAATATCGTTAAAACTACGGTTTTTCTATCAGATATGTCATTGTTTATAAATATGAATAAGGTGTATGCCTCCTATTTTGATGGCGATTTTCCCGCTCGTTCAGCGGTTGCTGTAAAGGCTTTGCCTAAAGACGCATTAGTAGAGATTGAGTGTATCGCGGTTCGCTAACAAATCAGCAACAATAAAACTACTGCCTCCTACGAAGATAAGATCTTCGGGGAGGCTTTTCTTTTGTGCAGCGTGTACGGCAGAAGAAACATTTGAATAACAGCTTCCCAATAATCCGGTTTCTGCGCCAAGTAAGGCAAGTTCGTTCTCGGGTAAG
Organism: Bacteroides sp. UBA939; assembly: GCF_002293435.1. Classification (GTDB taxonomy): domain Bacteria; phylum Bacteroidota; class Bacteroidia; order Bacteroidales; family Bacteroidaceae; genus Bacteroides. Next base: position 24,368 of record NZ_DBDF01000197.1, read on the forward strand.
GCGCGTTTTACGCTTGCTTTTGTAAAATAATATTCGGACTCTTTAGGCAACAGAGCCAGTACGCCACGAATATCTTTATCATTCACCATACCTATAATCATGTGTAACTTTCGGTAGGATTGTTGTTTCAGTTGCTCTACGATGTAAGTGATGCCACCTACATTATGCCCCGTATCACATATCAGAGTAGGGTTGTTTTGTAATTTTTGCCAGCGTCCCATCAATCCCGTTAATTCGCAAACATGGGCAAAGCCGTTGCGGACAGCTTGTTCACTCAATTTGTATCCTGCAACTTGTAGTTGCGGGAGAGCGGTAAGCAGAGTACGGATATTTTTAATCTGATATAATCCTTTCAGTTCATATTCCAATTCGGGGTAATCTTCTTTTTCGTTTTCTTCTGCAAAAAAGATAGGAGCATTTAATTCGAGCGCTTTCTTTATAAATACAGGTTTGGTTTCGGGAGTTGTTTCTCCGATTATGACAGGAATACCTTTTTTGATAATTCCGGCTTTTTCTTCTGTTATTTTTCCCAATGTATTCCCCAGAAACTGAGTATGGTCAAAGCTGATATTGGTGATAATGCACAAATCCGGACTGATAATGTTAGTACAATCCAAACGTCCGCCAAGTCCAACTTCAATAACAGCTACATCAACTTGTTCATCAGCGAAATAACGGAAGGCCATAGCTGTTGTCAGTTCGAAGAAAGAAGTATGCAACGGTTCAAAGAAGTTCCGTTCATTTTCTACAAAACGGATGACGTAATCTTCCGGAATAGGTTGTCCGTTTATACGGATACGTTCACGAAAATCTATGAGATGAGGTGAGGTATATAGACCTACCCGGTATCCGGCTTCGTGTAAAATAGCGGCAAGAGTATGCGAGCATGAGCCTTTACCATTTGTTCCCCCCACATGAATACAGTGAAAATTACGGTGTGGATGTCCGAAATGTTCGTCTAAAATCAATGTATTCTCTAATCCTTCTTTGTAAGCTGAACTTCCCACTTGCTGAAACATTGGGACGCTGTTATATAAGTATGATAAAGTGCTTTGATAGTCCATCTTTTAAATATTTAACAATAAAACAAACAATTTTCTCTTTTTAATCGTTATCTTAGGAGGTGCAAATATATCAACAATATAAATTATATGAGTATGGGAACAAAGAAAAATTTTGTGATTGATACAAACGTTATCCTTCACGACTATAACTGTCTTAAGAATTTTCAAGAGAACGACATCTACCTCCCCATTGTAGTTCTTGAAGAGTTGGATAAATTTAAGAAGGGGAATGAACAGATAAATTTCAATGCCCGCGAATTTGTTCGTGAACTCGACTTGATTACTGATGACGATCTTTTTACTAAAGGAGCCTCTCTGGGAGAAGGAATGGGACGTCTGTTTGTCATAGCGGGAACCACAAATGCTCCGAAAGTAGATGCGTCATTTCCGGAACATATTCCTGATCATCGAATCCTGGCAGTAGTGGATTGGTTGACACGGGAAAAGAAAAATATGAAAACAATCTTGGTAACAAAGGATGTGAATCTTCGTATGAAAGCACGTTCTATCGGGTTACTTTGTGAAGATTATATCAACGATAAAGTGATAAATGTGGATATATTTGAGAAATCAAATGAAATCTTCGAGGGTATTGATCCTGCTTTAATAGACCGGATTTATTCTTCTAAGGAAGGATTGGATGTCAATGAATTTGATTTTAAAGAAATTATTCATCCGAATGAATGCTTTATTCTGAAAAGTGACCGTAACAGTGTTCTTGCACGCTACAATCCGTTTACACGTGCTGTTTGCCGAGTAAATAAAATGCGGAATTACGGTATTGAACCCAGAAATGCCGAACAGAGCTTTGCTTTTGAAGTTTTGAATGATCCTAATATCAAGTTAGTTGCTTTGACCGGTAAAGCAGGTACGGGTAAAACATTATTGGCTTTAGCTGCCGCTCTCAGTCAGATAAATATGTATAAGCAAATACTATTGGCGCGTCCGATTGTTGCTCTGTCTAATAAAGATATTGGTTTCCTGCCAGGTGACGCTAAAGAAAAAGTCGCTCCTTATATGCAACCTTTGTTTGATAATCTAAATGTTATCAAACACCAGTTCGCTTCTAATTCAACCGAAATAAAGCGTTTGGAAGATATGCAAAAGAGTGATCAACTTGTTATTGAAGCACTCGCTTTTATTCGTGGACGCAGTTTGAGTGAAACTTATTGTATCATTGATGAAGCGCAAAATTTAACCCCTCATGAAATAAAGACTATTATTACGCGTGCCGGTGAAGGTACTAAAATGGTATTTACCGGTGATATCCAACAAATAGATCAACCTTATCTGGACAGCCAATCTAATGGGCTTGTTTATATGATTGACCGTATGAAAGACCAGGCCCTTTTTGCACATATTAATCTACTGAAAGGAGAACGTAGTGAATTAAGTGAATTGGCAAGTAACCTGATGTAATAAGACTCTGTAAACAAGTTAGTATGGTGGCAAAATTGTGACCTGCATTTTGCCACTATTTACTTAAATCACACATTTTTATCTTCATTTGTGTCCAAGTTGATAAAATTATTGTATCTTTGTCCCATCTAAAACAAAATTGTCAAGTGAAATGAAACATAATTTTTTTCATCGGTATCTTTCAACAAAGGTATTACCAATTTGGACTATTCTCTTGTTCGATGTTTTGATAATCATCGTGTCTACGTTGTTTGCTTACGCACTTCGATATGATTTCCGAAGTATCTTTCTGGAATCGTCGACTATTAATAAAACAATTTTCTGGACACTAATTGTTAACTTAGTCTTTTTCCGTGTATTCCGCACGTATTCCAATGTATTACGTTTCTCTTCATTTATAGATATTATGCGTATATTCGTATCATTAACTGTTTCCTATGCAATGTTAATGATTTCGAGTGTACTTTTGGAAGGGTATATGAACGTCCGTATAGCGCCGGTTAGTGTGTTGTTTATGGGATATATTATTAGTTTTGCCATGATGTCCTGTTCACGGATTGTTGTGAAGATGTTTTATGAATTACTGAACTTCGATGGTTCTCATAGCGCTAATGTATTTATTTATGGGGCTAAAGAAGCCGGAGTGAATATTGCTAAGGCATTACGTGTGAATCTTCGCAACCATTATCGTTTGCGTGGTTTTATTGCTGATGAACCGGAGTTGATTAATAAGATAATGATGGGAGTGAAAGTATACCCGAATGATGAATCTTTGATTGATGTATTGAACGATCGTGATGTACATGTCATCATTATTTCTCCTGCTAAGATGGAAGAATTAAAAAGGTCTGATATGACGGATCATCTTTTGACTCACAATATCAAATTGATGACCGCTCCTCCTTTGAGTGAATGGAGTGGGCAGACTTTGAATCGTACCCAATTGAAAGAAATTCAGATTGAAGATCTTTTGCAACGTGATCCTATTGTGATAGATATTCATAAGGTTGCTTCTAATCTGGAAGGTAAACGGGTAATGATTACCGGTGCTGCCGGCTCAATTGGTAGTGAAATAATGCGCCAGGTCGCTTCTTTTAATCCATATAAATTAATTCTGGTGGATCAGGCTGAAACTCCATTGCATGATATTCGTCTGGAGTTGCAGGATAGTTGGCGTGATATTGATGCAAAAACAATTATTGCAGATATTTCTAATGTTACGCGTATGGAGGGTATCTTTAAGAAATACAAACCGCAATATATCTTCCATGCGGCGGCATACAAACATGTTCCGATGATGGAAGATAATGTTTCCGAATCTATTCAGATAAATGTGTTTGGAACTTGTACTCTGGCAGATCTTGCCGTAAAATATGATGCGGAAAAATTTGTAATGATATCTACGGATAAAGCTGTAAATCCGACAAATGTGATGGGATGTTCCAAACGTATCTGTGAGATATATGTACAGTCTTTAGCAAAGAAATTACAAAGGGAAGGTGGACATGTAACACAGTTCATTACGACACGTTTTGGTAATGTATTGGGTTCTAACGGTTCCGTTATTCCTCGTTTCCGTGACCAAATACAGCGTGGAGGTCCTGTTACCGTAACGCATCCGGAAATCATTCGTTACTTTATGACTATCCCTGAAGCTTGCCGTCTCGTATTAGAAGCCGGTAGCATGGGAAATGGTGGTGAAATCTACATCTTCGACATGGGTAAACCTGTGAAGATTGTGGATCTTGCTAAACGTATGATCAGTCTTTCCGGACGTGCAGATGTGAAAATTGACTTTACCGGACTGCGTCATGGTGAAAAGCTATATGAGGAATTACTTAACGTGAAAGAACTGACCAAGCCGACTCATCATGAAAAAATTATGATTGCTACGGTTCGTGAATATGATTATGATGAAGTAAAAGAGCGTATCAAGAAACTGATAGAAGTTAGCTACTTATACGATCAGATGAAGATTGTAGCTGCTATGAAAGATATTGTACCCGAATTTATTAGTAAAAACTCTTGTTTTGAAGCTTTGGATAAGAAGGTTGAATAAGCCAGAGTGATCAAAGAAGAAAAAACTAATGCCCGTAACAATAATTGATATCATTATGTTACGGGCATTACTATAATAATATGTTGTGTAGTCCTATTTTCTACCGGAAAAATATTTCATGAATTGTGCACGTTCAAAAGTGTTTACACCATTCAAATCTTTTATGTTTAACATCCCTTTGAATTGAGCGATTGTTTCCATTCCTTTGCCGTCCATCCATAAATTCAAAAAACGGATATATTCACCAACTAAACCATAGCCGCCTTGGTAGAATGCACTGCAGATTTCTACGGCTGATGCTCCTGCCAGAATAGCCTTTACAATGTCTTCGGGAGAATGAATACCGCCTGAAGCTGCATAGTCCAGCTTATTCACGACGGCAGAAGCAATTCCTATCCAACGCAAGGATTTAGCCAATTCAGCTCTGGTACTGAATACATTTCCCGGTATTTGTTTCAATTGTTCAATATCAATATCAGGCTGATAGAAACGGTTGAACAATACAACGGCTGCTGCTCCATTAGCATATAATTGATCGATCAGTGTCACGGGATTAGTCAGATTATTACCCAGTTTCATGATAATAGGGATACGTACTGTCTTTTTTATATGGCTGAGAATATCAATGTGGCGTTGTTCAAAGGAACCATACGTATAGTGAATATCTGTCTGGAAAGCCAAGATGTTGATTTCTATGGCATCAGCTCCAGCCGTTTCCATTTGTGTCGCAAAATCTATCCATTCAATATCTTGGTAGCAATTAATACTGGCGATAACGGGAATGGGACATACTTTCTTGGTTTCCTTAATTAGTTCCAGATATTCGGATAGTTTGTGTTGACGAACATATTCCACCAGGTAGTCGCTGCCTTCGGGATACATATTCGGATCTCCCAGCCAGTCAGCTTCTAACATGATTTGTTCCTCGAAGAGAGATTTTAGTACAATAGCTCCGACCCCGGCTTCATATAATTTCTGATTTTTTTCGACACTGTCAGTCAGTCCGGAACTGCTGACTATAATCGGGTTTCTTAATTCTAACCCAGCAAAAAAAGTTTTTAATGTTGCCATGGTAATTTGTATTTTAAAATAAATATTTGCAATAGCTTTTTTCTTGGTTTTTAGTAAACCCTATTTCCAAAGATTTTGCTTCCTACCCGTATCAGAGTACTTCCTGCGGCTATAGCTTGGCGGTAATCATGAGACATTCCCATTGACAATTCATGAAAAGCTTCAATATCGGCAAACCACATATCCTTAACTTCTTTGAAAAAGTTACTTAAAGAACAAAATTCTTTTTCTATTTGTTCATTATCGTCCGTATTTGTAGCCATCCCCATTAAGCCACACAACTGTATGTTATGAAGTTCTCTCCATTTACCGGCTGTTAGTATTTCCCGACATTCGTCAAAGCTGAAACCAAATTTAGTTTCTTCTTCTGCAATGTGTAGTTGCAACAGGCAATTAACTATTCTGCCCGCTTTAGCTGCTTGCTTGTTAACTTCAACAAGCAGTTTATACGAGTCTATTCCGTGAATAAGAGAAACATAGGGAACAATATATTTAATTTTATTTGTTTGCAGATGCCCGATAAAATGCCATTCTATGTCCTTGGGAAGACTTTCATATTTAGCTGTCATTTCCTGTACCTTACTTTCTCCGAATACACGTTGTCCGGCATGATAAGCTTCTTTTATTGCTTCATTGGTGTGAAATTTAGAAATAGCTACCAGTCTTACCCCTTCCGGCAATTCGTTTAGCACTTCTTCAAGATTCTCTGCAATACTCATACACAACTTAATTAATAGATTGTTAGATTAAACCTCGGGTTTATCATTCGGTTCTGCACTATAAGGATATACGTCCATGATGGCAGTTTCGGCAACAGATGCAATCTGATAATCGGCCATTGTTCCTTTCATACCTTCATCCAGTTTCTTCACGGCGTTGCGTAAATCAGCAGCCTGCACTAATACCTGAGTAGATGTTTTCTTTTCAGCTCCACTCTTTTCATCCAGAGTGATGAATACAAGTTTGCATTTAAACCAACGATCGGCAGATTCTTCTTCACTGGGAAATAATTCGCTATAGTTTGCACGTTTGATATCCGATACTGTAAATTCTCCTGAGATAAACGGAGTAATTTCTTCAATAATACGTGCTTCCGCTTCCGTAAAGCTAAGTGCGTCAACCAAATAAGGTTCTGTTACTTTTTTGTTCATCCCGTTTTCCATAACCTTTTCGTAACGGATCTTGCACTCAAACCATGTATGCATTGCCATAATTTCTTTGTTTTTTATTATGAATAATATTCTTCTTGTAAAACTACCCACAAAGATAAACGAAAAATAGATAGATTGTTCGATGCAGGCAAAAGAAGATTTTGCTTCTTGGCTTTAGATACCCATTTCCCCGTATATTTTTGATATATCCACCAATAAATTCTAAAAAAAATATCAGATACTTATTGTTCTTTTTTATGATTAATAAATATCCCTGTAATATTCATCCTCAGATTGTTAAAATCCCATCATAAGGAGGATGTGATGTAAAATAAAAAAGCTGAAAGTGAATGAAAGATATCACTTATTGTATTATTTGGATAGTTAAAAATGGCATGAAATCTCATTGTTAATGCTGTTCTTTGGTGTGTTAAACCAATTTAAAAAATGAAATTATGGTAGTAGCTTATTTAAGAGTAAGTACAGAAAAGCAATTTTTGGCAAATCAACGTGAGGAAATTTTACGCTTTGCTAAGAAAAACGGATTAGAAATCGACAAATGGTACACAGAGACAGTAAGTGGTAGTGTGAGTAGTAAAGAACGGAAACTATCGGGGGTATTGAGTAGGATGCAAAAAGGAGATACATTGATTGTAACTGAGATCTCAAGATTGAGCCGTACTCTGCTGGAGATTATGACTATTCTTAACTCCTGTATTAAAAAGGAAGTAATTCTGTACAGCACAAAAGAAGGGTATGTATTTCAAAACGACATTAACAGTAAGGTTCTGGGTTTTGCATTCGGATTAATGGCGGAAATAGAGCGTAATCTGATTTCCATGAGAACAAAGGAAGCATTGGCGAGACGGAAACAAGAAGGTGTTATATTGGGGCGAAAGAAGGGTAGTAGCCCTGCAATGAAGTTACTTTGTGAGAATAAAAGGAGATTACTGAAAGAACTTGAAAGAGGTGTTACATGTTCGGAACTTGCTCGACAGATGGGGGTATCGAGAACTACTATGTCTCGCTTCTTGAAATGTAATTAATGAGAAACGTCACTTCATGACATAAGTTTGTCGAATGATATTTTCATGTTATTGTAATTTTGATATGGTTAATGTGCTATACTTAAAGGAGTGACAATTTGCAGAAGGAGAAAGTTTTTTAATTGAACTTTTCTAATAATGGGTTTGTTATACAGACATAAGAAAACAAGGAAACTATGGTAACAACAAGATTTAAAGGAGAACCGGTTAATACTATCGGTGAATTTATAAAGGTAGGGGTCTTTGCTCCTAATTTTGAATTGGTAAAAACTGATTTATCGTCTTTTTCTCTGAAAGAGTTGAAAGGTAAAAATGTGATTCTGAATATTTTCCCAAGTTTAGATACCAGTGTTTGTGCAACCTCGGTACGTAAGTTTAATAAATTAGCGGCTGGTCTGTCTGATACAGTCGTGTTGGCTATTTCTAAAGACTTACCTTTTGCACATGCTCGTTTTTGCACAATAGAAGGCATTGAAAATGTGATTCCTTTGTCTGATTTCCGGCCCTCTGATTTCGATGAAAATTATGGCATACGCATGGCAGATGGCCCGTTGAACGGTTTGTTGGCGCGTGCGGTAGTCGTTATTGGTAAGGATGGAAAAGTTACATATACCGAATTAGTTCCTGAGATTACTCAAGAACCGGATTATGACAAGGCAATAAGATTTGTTAAGGAGCAAGTGTGATTTTCTGATGAGTAATAAAAAGAAGAACGGTGTAGATGGTCATGAAACTTATCTACACCGTTTGTGTTTTATAAAGAAGACTGTTCTTTTTTCCCCTTTTTCATTCCCTTATAGATAAGGAAACCTATAATGAATACAGCGATACCGATGAAAATATAACTTAACTCATGGCTATATTCAGTTACTTTTGCCAATAACTGTTCTTCGGTTTCAATACCCGGAACTGTTGACAGATAATATCCGATAAAGGCTAAGATAGAATTCCATAAACCGGCACCCAAAGTGGTGTATAGTAAGAAAGTGCTCATTTTCATTCTTGCTAAACCGGCAGGAATGGAAATCAATTGGCGAACCGCAGGAATAAGTCGTCCGATAAAAGTAGATAATGCACCGCGTTTCTCAAAATATTCTTCAGCGTGTTGCACTTTTGCTTCATCAATGAGGCATATATGTCCGAAACGGCTGTTGGCAAATTTGTAAACGATTGGTCGTCCCAACCACTTTGCCAGATAATAATTGATTAAGGCTCCTATATCCGCTCCGATAGTGGCAAATAGAACGACAAGAAAGATATTCATCTCATCATTTACGGAAGCTTTGTAAGCAGCTGGAGGAACTACTATTTCCGAGGGAAAAGGAATAAACGAACTTTCTATGGTCATCAACAGTGTGATGGTCCAATAATTGAGGTGGTCAAGACACCATTGAATAAAGGCTACTGATTCCATTTTTCTAATGAATAGATTTTATTGTAATGCTCTTATGATATTCTGCATATAAGTTATCAGATCTTCCCACTTTTCATTTTCCAGGATACGCATCAAATTTTCCAGTTCTTTGAGGCCGAATGGGCGTGCGCATTTTTGATTATACTTCAGAAAATTTTCCTTATCATACATTGTCATGTAAAGTATAGTTAGCCTCTCGTTTATGCCTTCGAAATCTGGTTCCATTTCACAAACACGTTCAAAAGCCAACCTTGCATAATCCAGATAACCTATTTCCATACTATGTATGCCAATTTCGTGCCATGTATCAGCATAAGGAGCGCAGTTCAGTGCTTTTGCCCATTGCTCGATTCCTTTATCATAGTTACCTTCTTCAAGATAGATACGTCCTTCGACGAGATATGAATCCGGAACGTTTGGGGCCAGCTTATGCGCTTTTTTGCAGTATTGGTGGGCTTTACGTTTCTTGCCCATCCTGGCTAAGCAAAGCCCTGCATTGGCATATAGATCGGGGAGAGTCGGATTGGGATTTTCATCCGCTTCGTATTCTTGAATTGCTTTATCCAGATTCTCATATCCTTCTTTCCATTCGCCTTTGGAAATTTTACATAAACCGATGTATGTGTACATAAAGCCCGCAGTAAGTGCATGAAGTTTTTCCGCTTCCTGGTAGCATTCCAATGCGGCGTCTTCATTTTCTAATTGGTAGAAACAATGTCCTTTCAAGACATAGGCTTCAGAATACTCATTGTCGCTTATCAATGCATAATCACAGGCGTCGATGGCTTGGTTGAATTTACGTTGTTCAAAATAGCATCTTGCCAACCCGAACCAATAAGCAGAGGAATAGGGATTTTTATCTATCAGTTGATTGTATAATGGTACAGCTTCTTCAATCATTTTTTTACCATAATAACAATCTGCAAGCACGCCAAGATATATTTCTTCTTCGATATACTCTTCCTTAACAGATTCCAGCCAGGCTAATGCTGTGTCAGGGTATCCTAAATCAAGATACATGTAAGATATATCAATCACAGTTGCCAGCTCTTTTTTGTCTTCGATGGTGTCTAGCAACTGCTCGGTATCATCCAATTTACCTTCACCCAATAATAGGTGTGCGCGCAATATTTTGACCTCCGGTGAGTAGGTATCAGTGAGATTATCAACAATTTCACGTGCCTTATCCTTTTCCCCGCTATCCAGGAACAGGTATGCATATTCAATTTGTAATCCGGTATTATCCGGATGCAGTTTTAATCCGTATTTGGTAATCTCAAAAGCTTTATCAAATTTTCTTCTTATGCCATACCAGTCAGCAAGGTCTGCCAAGTCATCTGCATCCCGGTAAAACGATTTATTTTCAGACATTGCTGCTTCGTATTGTTCGGCAAGTTTCTGTAATTCCTTGTCTCTGCCGGACAACAAGTTATTATTGTTCATTAGTATTTTACTCCTATTCTTCTTATAATTATTTGTTAATCTTTCCCCATGTATCCTTTAATCCTACGGTACGGTTGAATATCATTTTATCCGGTGTAGAGTCAGGATCTACATTGAAGTAACCAATGCGTTGGAACTGTAAATAAGAAAGCGCTTTCATACCGGCAGCATATTTCTCAATGTAGCAGTGCGGTAGTATTTGTAATGAGTCAGGATTGATAATTTCTTTCATCGCTTCCAGAACATCGCAATTTTTGGTTTCGCGGATAACGGTAAGCTCATCACGCGGATTTTCGACTTTCCATAAACGGTCGTAGAGGCGTACTTCTGCTTCGAGGCAATGGGCGCAACTTACCCAATGCAGGGTACCTTTCACTTTACGGTTTGCTTCCGGCATACCACTTTTAGTGTCAGGGTCATATTCGCAATAGACTTCAACAATTTCTCCGGCTTCATTCTTTTTACAGCCAGTACATTTTACAATATACGCATTCTTCAAACGTACCTCTTGCCCGGGAGTCATGCGGAAATATTTCTTTGGCGCATCTTCCATGAAGTCTTCACGTTCCATCCACAATTCACGACTGAACTCCATAAGGTGGCTGCCTTCTTCCGGCTTTTCCGGATTATTTATGGCTTCCAATTCTTCTACTTTTCCCTCCGGATAATTAGTGACGATTAGCTTCACCGGATTTATCACGGCTGAGATACGCGTGGCGCGTGCGTTGAGGTCTTCGCGTACGGCGCTTTCCAGCAATGCAAACTCATTCAGCGCATCGTATGTGGTATATCCAATCTTATCAATAAACTTATGAATTGCTTCCGGTGAATATCCGCGGCGGCGGAAACCACAGATAGTCGGCATACGCGGGTCGTCCCAACCGTTTACCTGATTTTCTTTTACCAGAATCAGCAAATTACGCTTGCTCATCAACGTATAACTGAGGTTCAGTTTGTTGAATTCATATTGGTGAGGGCGGTTATCGTTAAGGTCCTTACCTTCTTTTATCCAATCTACAAAGAGGTCGTAGAGCGGGCGGTGAGGTACAAACTCCAAGGTACAAAGTGAGTGGGTTACTCCTTCTAAATAATCACTTTGGCCATGCGCAAAGTCATACATCGGATAAGCTTTCCATGTAGTGCCGGTGCGGTGGTGCGGATGATTCACCACACGGTAGATGATAGGATCGCGGAAATGCATATTAGGGCTTGCCATGTCTATTTTGGCACGAAGCACCATAGCGCCTTCTGCTATTTCACCACTGTTCATTTTCAGGAACAAGTCGAGGCTTTCTTCTGCCGGACGGTTGCGATAAGGACTTTCTGTACCCGGTTGGGTAGTAGTACCTTTTTGTTGCGCTATTTGTTCTGAGGTTTGCTCGTCAATATATGCTTTATCTTCTTTAATCAGGCGGATGGCAAAATCCCATAGTTGATGAAAATAATCCGAAGCGTAATATTCATTTCCCCATTGGTAGCCCAGCCATTGAATATCTTCCTTGATAGCTTCTACGTATTCCACGTCTTCTTTGGTGGGATTGGTGTCGTCGAAGCGCAGGTTACAGATACCATCGTGCGCTTCAGCAATGCCAAAATCAAGACAAATGGCCTTGGCATGCCCGATGTGGAGGTATCCATTGGGTTCGGGCGGGAAACGTGTTTGTACTTTACCGCCGTTTTTACCTTCTTTTAAATCTTTCTCAACAATTTGTTCAATGAAGTTGAGGCTCTTTTTCTCGCTTGTTTCTTCGTTTCTAATATCTGCCATAATGATATGTATATTCTGAATCCGGCACAAAAGTAAGACATTTTTTTTGTTTATTCTTATTTCACGGGAATATATCCACTCTTTACTGATTATTTCGCTTATATTCAGATACTTATGCGTGGTTTCCCGGAATTGTAACATGTTTGTAACACATTTGAAACATTTCTTTCAAACGTTAGTCACACTCCTTTAATATCGCCGGTGTTTCTTTGCGTTCTGCAAGAAGTCTAATAAATAAAAAATAGAACTATATGGTAAAGTTTATCGAATCGGAACTCGTCTTATTAAAAAAGGAAATAGACGAAATGTGGACCTTGGTTTATAATCAGCTTGACCGGGCAGGAGAAGCAGTCTTGACTTTCGACCGCGAACTGGCACAGCAGGTACTGGTACGCGAACGTCGCGTGAATGCCTTTGAGTTGAAGATAGACAGTGATGTGGAGGATATCATTGCCTTGTACAATCCGGTGGCAATCGACCTGCGCTTTGTACTTGCCATGCTGAAGATCAATACCAATCTGGAACGTCTCGGTGACTTTGCCGAAGGTATAGCCCGTTTTGTACTGAACTGTACGGAACCCGTTCCGGATGTGGAACTTTTAAAACAATTGCGTTTGGAGGAAATGCAACAGCAAGTACTTTCCATGTTGGAACTTGCGAAGAAAGCCCTTCAGGAAGAAAACCTGGAACTGGCATCCGCTGTATTTGCCAAAGACAATTTGCTTGATGAAATAAATGCGGAAGTTACTACCATTCTGGCTGATTACATTGCTAAGCATCCGGATAGTATTTCCCTTTGCTTGAACCTGATAAGTGTGTTTCGTAAGTTGGAACGTTCCGGCGATCACATTACTAATATTGCCGAAGAACTTGTTTTCTTTATCGATGCTAAGGTATTAAAACATAGTGGGAATACGGATTAACGTATTCCCTTTGAGTAAAAATAAGTTTTCTTTTGGGTAAAAATTAGTATTTATTAGAAAAATGCTATATATTTGTTCACAGAAAACGATTGCAAACGTAGATAAGCTGTCAATGTGATATAAAACCATAGAAAACTCAAAAAGATGTTATAAGACATGTTTTTTAATTTGGTTAGTAATCTGAAAAGCCGCTATATTTGCACCGTTATCCTGAAAACAATCTTTTTACCTTAAAAAAACTAATACCTATTGAAAACTGAAAAATGGAACTTTGTGAAAAGTTCCATTTTTTTATGCACATCTCCTATCTATTTCGTATATTTGCGGGACTCTCCAAGTCATAAACAGTAAATCATTTAATCATATAACTTATGTTTTCCGGAATAGTAGAAGAATGTGCCACCCTTGTGGCGTTGGTGAAAGAACAAGAGAACGTACACTTCACGTTCAAGTGCTCATTTGTGAATGAATTGAAGATAGACCAAAGTGTGTCTCATAATGGCGTGTGTCTGACGATAGTAGGCCTGACGGATGACGCATATACCGTGACAGCCATGAAGGAGACGTTAGAGTGCTCAAACCTCGGGCTGCTGAAAGTGGGAGATAGCGTAAACGTAGAGCGCAGTATGCTGATGAATGGTCGCCTTGACGGTCATATTGTGCAGGGACATGTTGACCAAACCGCCACCTGTATCAGTGTGGAAGATGCCGAAGGAAGTTATTATTTCACGTTCCGGTATGCTTTTGATAAAGAAATGGCAAAACGCGGATATATCACGGTAGATAAAGGTTCGGTCACGGTTAACGGTGTCAGTCTGACGGTCTGCAATCCTGCGGACGATACTTTTCAGGTGGCTATTATTCCTTATACTTTTGAGCATACGAATTTCCATGATATTAAGGTAAATTCTGTGGTGAATATTGAGTTTGATATCATCGGTAAGTATATCAGCCGGATGATACAGTTTAACCAATAAACTATATATCAAATGGATTTTCTGCAATTAGTCGCATCCCGTCAGAGTGACCGTGCTTATGATATGTCACGCCCGGTTGAACCTGAGAAGTTGGAACGGATATTGGAAGCTGCCCGCCTGGCGCCATCTGCCTGTAATGCGCAGCCGTGGAAGTTTGTAGTAGTTAATGAGCCTGAGCTTGCTATCAATGTTGGTAAGGCTACAGCGGGGCTTGGTATGAACAAATTTGCGAAAGATGCGCCTGTTCATATTCTGGTTGTTGAGGAGTCGATGAATGTCACTTCGTTCCTGGGAGCTAAAATCAAGGATAAGTATTTCCCGTTGATTGATATTGGCATTGCTGCCGCCCATATCTCATTGGCTGCCGAGAGTGAAGGGTTGGGTTCGTGCATTCTCGGTTGGTTCAATGAAAAGGAGATTAAGAAACTAACCGGCATTCCGGCTTCCAAGCGTTTGCTGCTCGATATTACCATAGGTTATCCGGTGAAAGATAAAAGGAAGAAGTCGCGTAAACCGAAGGAGAAAGTGATTTCTTATAATACGTATTAGGTGGCATGAGGCTGTGCCGGAAGTAAAGTAGATTATCATGAAGATATTTTTCATCCGCAGGTGGCGCAGATTACACAGATTATATATTAAATAAATCCGCATAATCCGTGTCATCTGCGGATGGAAGGTAGTAAACTTAAACTTCTGGCGCAGCCTTATACAACCTAAAGGTCTTTCAGTAATATATTACTTGCATTCTTGTAATATTGTTCCCGCGCTGCAATCAGTACGTTCCATTGTTCGCCGAATTCCTTGTCCTTGTCAATCTTGAAATCTTCCGAGCCATGCGTATCCAGCTTGTCCAGGAGAAGCGCTACGTTCAATTTATTGATATCCATTGAGGGTTGATACCTGATATTTTCACTTTTCTCGTCCGTCATTACTTCGTGCAGCAGATTGACTTCCTGCAATTCATACAATACCTGGTGGGTTAACCGGATAGGTATCTGGTATTCTTCCGATATCTCCTCGGCGGTGTACGGCTTTTCATCTTTCTCGAATCTCTTGGAAATGAGAGACATGATGAGAATCGAAACGAAATCACGGTACCTTCTGCTGATGTTCTTTGTATCCTTGTCGAAACTATAGTTCCGGATGTTTTGCCCCGCATACGCCAGCTCTGCTCCTAACAGGCAGATAGTCCACGACATTTGCAACCATAGTAAGAACAGGGGAAGTGCGGCGAAACTACCATATATGGCATTGTAGCGTGATACCCATATCTGTCCGCTGATATATAGGAACTGGAATGCCTGATGCGCTGTTCCTGCAAGAATACCTGAAATGAATGCATGCTTGAACTTCACTTTGGTGTTCGGCATATAGATATACAATCCGGTAAACATGAACCATGTCAGTACGAAAGGAATCAGACGTATCAGAAATTTCAGGATGGGGGCGAGCAGAATAAAGTCTTCTATGTATTTCAGTGATGTGGTCATGAAGACCGAAAGACCGGCTGATATTACAATCATGATGGGCATCAGCAGAAACATGGAGAAGTAGTCCGTGATTTTGCGGTACATGCTTCGCGCTTTATTCACTTGCCAGATTTGGTTGAATGCTGTTTCGATATTGCTAATCAGATTGATACCCGTCCATAACAACATCACCAATCCGACGCCGATAAATACCCCGCTTTTGGTTTGCGCCAGGTAGGAGTCTACGAATTGCAGAATTACGTCCGTTGTCTCATGTTGCCCACCCAGCCCTATTCGTACCTGGCTTTCCATCAGGTTAGAAAATCCAAAGCCACGTGCTATGGCAAACAGGATAGCCAATATGGGCACAATAGCAAGCAATGTACTGTATGTTAATGCAGAGGCTTTGTCAACCAACCTGTTTTTCATAAAACGATTGGCGCACAGGTAGATGGTTTTGATTATATTATATAGGTAATAAGTCGTTTTGGTGACTTCATTCTCTGTGATACGCCAGATGTCGTATGTCAGGAATTTCCAGAGAAAAGCAATACGTTCATTCATAATGTATGTGGTATTAGGAAAATTTAAAAAAGCAGTCAGCCTGTAAGCCGGGTTCTGTTCCTTAACTAATTAAGGCGCCTATCATTTATCTGAGCCGCATGTCACCATACAGGCTTTAGCGGTCTACCCTCCGACATGGAGCGAGCCACTCTCATAACGTCGGTTTACATGACCTTACAACCCCCAAGACGTACAGCCCTTGTGTCGCCACAAGACTGGTAGGCTCTTACTCCACCTTCTCACCCTTACCGGTATCCGGAGACAACGGCGGTTATTTTCTTCTACGTTACTCTACCCTCGCGGACAGCTTTCTGTTAGGAAGTGGGATGCTCTGTGTTGCCCGGACTTTCCTCCTGCACCGAAGCGCAAGCGATAGGCCGGCCAACTGCTTTTATTTTGCAAAAGTACATAAAATCATTTGTATTTTATACCGATTGAATAAGAAAGATGTGATTATCGGTATTGCTACCCTGTTTCCTTTTCCCTGTATTTTCTCCTCTATAGACTTGGTGTTTTCTTTGAGCAAATTCGGTTCATTCCCGTAAAAAGTAGTACTTAACCGAATTTGTACCGAGTTTGAACCGAGTTTGTACCGAGTTTGCACAGGTTTAGGTTTCGGTTCTGTACCGGTTTTATATGGTAATCGTGTTAAAATGGACATATAAGGTGTACAGGAATAAGCTAAATGATTAGCGAAGCCAATGATTCACAGTAGTATCTCTATTCTCCTC
>NZ_DBDF01000197.1:41581-54069 GCF_002293435.1 Bacteroides sp. UBA939
GAAGCTAATAGAGATACTCTTGTGAATCATTGGCTTTGCTAATCATGTGTTTTGTTCCTGTACATTTTATATGTTCATTTTGACACGATTGCCCCGAATAGTTAAAGCCGATACTCCGTTTCTGTTTTAACCCTGCATATCGGTAGCGATGCTATCGGCTTTAACTCCTGGTTCGCATTATGTACTAAATTCAAATAAATTGAGACCCGAAAAGCTTTTTTCTTTTCCAAAACTTTTTTTATTTAAAAAAATATTGTTTACTTTGGGAAAATTATATTTTATAAAGGTATTTTCCTTTAATTTCATATCTTATGAGTGATCGAAAAACATATTTGCTTATCCTGTTATGCACGTTTTGTATCCTGTCTCCGGCGTATTCGCAACAACCTCTTTTTGAAGATTTCAGAAAGGCGGCAGGAACTTATGCGGCTCTTTATACCGGTAAGGTGGAAGTTGGTTACAGCTCAGCTTTTTATATAAACCATCCTTATTTGGATACGGATGAATTCCGGCAAGGATCAATTTGCTATGACGGATCGTTGTACACTGATGTACGGCTTCGGTATAATACCTATAAGAAGTGTTTGATTGTACTTACTCCCGAAAGACGTATGCTTCTTGAGGTAGATATGAGGAAGGTGGATTACTTCATTATCGAAGATCTGAAATTTATATCCCATGGTGATACTTATATCACATTATTATATGATAGTCCGCAAATGCGGCTGGCGCAGTATGCTTTTTGCAAGATGGGAATACCTGTTGAGAAAGGGGAGGTCAGTTATAAACGATTCGATAAGAGCACACGCTTCGTTCTTTCTATAGATGGCGTGGAACATACAGTGACCTCACGTTCCAGCTTTCTTAAACATTTTCCGGTCTATAAAAAACAATTGAAGAGATATGCAAAAGAGAAAAAACTGAAATTTAGTACCTCCTATCGTGCGGAGGCTCTCACTGCACTTGCAAAGTATGCTGACTCTCTGATTAATAAGACATCGCTATGAAAACACATAAAATAAGGTATATTGCCGCCATTCTGTTTATCATATCCCCTTTCGGCGCATGGGCGCAACAACTGGTCACAGATAGTATTTCCATTCTTGAACTGATAGAAGCTGTTGAGAAGAACACCTCTTACCGTGTCTATACGACGATTGAAGAACCTTTCAAGGTGAAAAGGAGTGATACGTCAAGGCTTACTGCCGAAAGTTTGCGGCAGGCGTTGACCGGTACGCTCTATAAGGTTACTGTCTATGGAAATCAGGTCTTTATTTTTCCGGACGCATTCTTGTCCACCACTCTTCCTCCGGTTCTGAAAGGGGAGAAGCCTGCGGTTGATGGGCAACAATCTTCTTCTTTTATCCCCGTAGTGCAATCTTCTTCCGAGAATAAGGTTTATGAAATGGGAAATAAGTATAAACCCTCCTCTGAAGAGATGGTGACATTGACCGGAAGAGTCTCGGATTTTAAAACCGGACAGAGTCTGGAAGGCATCAATATTGTCCACCGGGAACCGTGGGTTGCCACTGTAACCAACCGCGAGGGGAATTTCACCATCGAACTTCCGGTAGGATACAATGCCATTGAAATCAGCGGATTGAATATCAAGGAGACCCGCCGGCAATTTATGATGTACGGAGATGGGACTGTCCATATAGAATTGGAAGAAGAAAGTCACTTGCTGGACGAAGTGCTTATTGTTTCCGGGCGTGTGCAGAATGTAAAGAGTACCCAGTTGGGGATGGAAAAATTCCAGCCCAGTTTGCTGAAGAATATCCCTACGGCTATGGGTGAGTTGGATGTCTTGAAAATGCTTCAAACGCTTCCGGGTATCAAAACAGTGGGTGAAGCATCCAGCGGTTACAATGTGCGCGGAAGCGCTGCCGACCAGAACTTGCTGCTGCTGAACAACGGAACGATTTATAACCCCAATCACCTGTTCGGCTTTTTCACCGCTTTCAACTCGGATATGATAAAGGATGCGGAACTCTATAAAAGCAGTATTCCCAGCCAGTATGGAGGGCGTATCGCTTCTGTGTTGAATGTCACCGGCAAAGAGGCCAGTAAGGAGAAGTTTACAGGTTCGGCAGGCATCGGGTTGGTGACCAGTAAACTGAATCTTGAAATACCCATCATTAAGGAAAAAACATCGCTTCTTCTGAGTGGGCGTACCACATACTCGGACTGGATTATGAATCTGCTTCCCAAGAAAAGCGGATACCGTGACGGGGATGCCGGATTCTACGATCTGGGTGGTGTATTCTCCCATACATTGAATGAGCGGAATAAGCTGAATGTGTATGGTTATTACAGCCATGACCGTTTTGCCTTCAACAATAATCAGAAGTATGCCTATAGCAATATGAACTTTTCCGCGAATTGGAGAAGCGTCTTCTCCGAGAAGCTGACCGGGAACTTCTCCTTCGGTCATGACCATTATGACTACCGGAATGATGAGAGTGTGGAAGAGGCAGTTGCTGCCCGGTTGTCATTCGCCATTAACCAGTGGTTTGGGAAATTTGATTTTTCATACAGGCTCAATGACAAACATACGCTGAATTTCGGGCTTATGAGTCAACTCTATGATATAAATTCGGGAACTTATGAACCAATACATGAGAACTCATTGGTAAGATTCGACCAGCTTCAGAAGGATAAGGCGCTGGAAAGCGCCATCTACATCGGCGACGAATGGGAAATAACTCCCAAACTGTCCGTGAATGCAGGCATACGCTATTCCATGTTCAACCTCTTGGGACCGCGCACTTACTATACTTATCAGGATGGCACGCTCCCTTCTTCTTCTACCCTGGTTGATTCCGTATCGGTTGGTAGCGGAAAGATTGCTAAAACTTATCGGGGACCTGAATTCAGGCTCTCTGCCCGGTATGCTTTCAATGATGATTTCTCGGTAAAGGCAGGTTTCAATACGATGCGGCAGTATATTCATAAGGTGTCGAATACTATGATTATGTCGCCCACGGATACCTGGAAGCTGAGCGATAACAACATAAAGCCTCAGAGTGGCTGGCAGTTGGCGGCAGGCGCCTATTATAATACTCCCGATCAAGCATTGGAGTTTTCGGTGGAAGGGTACTACAAGAAACTGAAAGATTACCTGGATTACCGCAGTTCTGCCAGATTGATAATGAATCATCATCTGGAAATGGATGTAATCAATACGGAAGGCTATGCTTATGGCGTTGAATTCCAGGTAAAGAAACCGTCAGGCAAGTTGAACGGATGGGTCAGTTATACGTATTCGCGCACGTTCCTGCGACAGAACGACCCTCGTATATCCCGCCCGGTCAATAACGGTGAATGGTACCCTACGGAATATGACAAGCCGCACGACTTCAAGCTGGTGGGGAATTATAAGTTCACCCGCCGTTACAGTCTCTCATTCAATGTGGATTACAGCACCGGACGTCCTACAACCATTCCTGCCGGGCAATATTATGACGAAGGCTTGAACTCCATGCAGGTGTATTACACGGATCGTAACAGTTACCGGATACCCGATTACTTCCGTCTTGACCTTTCTTTCAATGTAGAGCCGAGCCATCATCTGACTTTGTTGACACATAGTTCTGTCTCTTTCGGTATCTATAATCTGCTCGGGCGGAAGAACGTTTATTCCATTTATTATGTATCTGAACACAATCAGATACAGGGATACAGGATGTCTATTTTTGGTGCTCCCATTCCTTTTATCACGTATAACATTAAATTCTAAAGAAGCATGAAGAAAAGAACGAGTATATTAATTCTGGTAAGTTTGCTGTTGTTGGCTCTGACTAACTGTATTGATGAGTTTAATGCAAAACTTCCGGGCGACAGTGTCGGCATGTTGGTGGTTGATGGCAATATCATTTCAGATAGTACCGTAGTGTTTTCATTGAGCCGTACCTTTTCCCTGAATGAAGAACGTTTGCCCGGAGGGTTCAATCAGATTATTGCCGATGTCAGCGTGGTAGGAGATGACGGTTCGCGTATCATAGGAACTTCTATCGGCAATGGCAAGTATCAGGTACAGATTGGAACGCTGAACAAGCAAGTCCGTTATGGTCTGGAAGTGAAATATGAAGGGGATACTTATACTTCCGAAGCTCAGTATCCGATAGAGACTCCAGCCATTGATGAAGTCAAGTTTGAACAACCGGAGGACTATGGTGATATATCCATATATCTTTCAACACAGAAGACGGATGGCACGGTATATTATATCTGGGAGTATGAAGAAGATTGGGAAGTGCGGGCATTGTATTATTCCCTGTGGGAATATGACTTTCTGACAAAGAAAATCTTGGAATACGAAACGGCTCCTTATGCGCAAGGATGGAGTCATGCGGAATCCAATAAAACAATAGTGGGATCTACAGAAGCGAATACGGAGAACCTGATAAAGAATAAAAAAATGTATTCCATCGCTTCTGATAATATCAGGATTTCATATTACTACAGTACGCTGATAAGACAGAGGGCCTTGACGAAAGGGGAGTTCGAGTATTATGAGAATAAAGCGAAGCAGAGTGAGGGTATGGGTGGATTGTTCACTCCCCAGCCGTCGGAACTGCCGTCAAACATCACTTGCAGCAATCCGAATAAAAAGGCGATAGGCTATGTAGGGGTTAACATGAATATTAGTGAATACCGTCTTTATATTTCGGTTAACGATATAGACTATGACAAGCCGTATGTTTGCATTGGTGCACCGCCTGAAGATGTCATGAGCATGACAAATGAAGAATTGTATTTGGCAGGATATCGTGTTTCTCATCGTGATAGTAAGGATGAATATCATTGGGATATCATAAAATGTGTAGACGTGCGCTCTTTAGGCGCAACCTTCAATAAACCCTCTTTCTGGCCGTTACCGGACTGGAAATATTAATATTGTATTATGAAAAGAATACTATTTATCATCATTAGTTTATTTTCAGTAGCGGGTTTGCAGGCTCAGGTTACTGAATGTATGAGAATATATACCGATAAGGACAATTATCTGGCAGGGGAAGAACTGTGGATAAAGGTTTGTGTAACCGACTCTGCATATCATGAAATTACGGCAAGTAAAGTAGCCTATGTGGAAATCAGTGATACCCGCCAGGTACATGCGCAAGGCAAGATTGCTTTGCAAAACGGCGTGGGGTGGGGACATGTCCGTTTTCCTCAGACCATGCATTCGGGCACTTACCAGCTCACGGCATATACCCGCTATATGAGGAATCAGTCGGCGGATAGTTTTCCGAAGAAATACATTGCAGTGCTGAATGCCGATCAGGCTACGGAGGAAGATAATATAGAGGTTTTAAAGGATTCTGTGGTTATGGCTTCTGCTGTTCCGGCTTCTGATAAGCCGATTGCTTCTACATCAGGTTTATCAACGGATAAGTCCGTATACGGCAACCGCAATAAAGTTACTATGAAGTTACCCCAATTGCCGGGCGATATAAAAGAGCTTTCCGTATCTGTAGTGAGAAAAGACTGTGTGATGCCTGCTTTTCCTGCTTCGGAATATTCTCAGAAAGGGAATCCTGCTTCCGGCAAACATTTCATTGCCGAATGTGAAGGACATATCGTTACCGGTAGATTGGTAGAGGCAGGTGCTGATTCCATAGATGCCCGACTGTCATGTGTGGGCAAAGATATCCGGATTTGTGACGGGCAATTACAGCCTGACGGAACTTATGCTTTTTATACCTCGGGAATAACGGATATGCAGGATATCGTTCTGACAGCATTACCCGGAGGAGGACATCAGGGCAGACTGGAACTTGTTTCTCCTTTTGCTGAGGTACTGCCCGGAGAACTTCCCAAACTTCGTGTGGCATACGATGAAGAAGCATTGATAGAACGTAGCATCGGGGCGCAACTGCATCACATATTGCCGGTGGATTCTACTCACAATCGGAGCATACAGGAGCAGTTGCACGATTTTCACCCCTGGATAAGCTATAATCTGGATGAGTATGTTCGTTTCAATACAGTGCGTGAGACATTCATTGAGTTTGTATTGGGGTTACGCGTAAGTAAGGTGGAGGATAAAACAATCATCAGGATGTTGCAGGAAGACATCAAGCGCTTTAGCGGTTTAAAAGCATTGGTGCTGATAGATGGAGTTCCTATAGAGAATCATGAAACGGTGTTGGACTATAATGCACGTTTATTGCACCATATCCATCAGTATAACGGCAGATATATGTTTGGCAACAAACTGTATGAAGGAATTGTTTCGTTGATAACACACAGAGGCTCACTTCCCGGATTGCGCCTGGATGAGAATTCCCAATTGTTTGCCTATGAATTCCCTCAGAACAAACCTGCCTTTGTGATTCCGGTATATGATTCGGAAGTACAAAAGAAGTCCCGTATTCCTGATTTCCGCCATACGCTTTACTGGAATCCGGAAATCACTTCTGCAACGGATACCATTAGTTTCTATACATCGGACATGAAGGGGGAATATATGGTCACTTTACAGGGAATTACTCCTACGGGTGAAGCAATAAAAATCCAAAGCGAATTTCTTGTGCAGTAGTCTTAATTAGCAAGCAGCCTTCTCCTATTGGCATACAGGTAACTTGCGATACTTAAGTTGTTTTAGTATAGCCAGTTGGGAGTATTATGATAAATCATTTAATATCTTAATATTCTTAAATAAATATATCAAAAATAGAAATAGTTTCTAACTTTGCTACTATTAATAATCCCCAAATGATTTTTAGTCAATGAAGAAACTTATTTCTATCATGTTCCTGTCCCTTTTTGCTTCCCTGTATTCGGTGGCATCCGAAATAGGAGACAGGGTTATTCCTGCGGATGTGGCTCAGTTATCCGACAGTTTGAAACGTCAGTATGCTCCGGACAAGCGGGTGGCGCTTTTTGATGTCGATTATTCCTTCTCAGGTAAGAATGTAATGTTGCGTGGCGTAACTACTTCGGCCGAGGCAAAGGCTGCATTGCTCAATGGACTGTCGAAGGCCGGCTACAAAGTGATGGATTGCCTGCAAGTATTGCCGGATGAGGTTGCTTTGAATGCTAAAAGCTACGCTATCGTGAATGTGTCTGTAGCCAATCTTCGTATAAATCCCGATTTTTCGTCGGAGATGATGACGCAGGGATTGATGGGAATGCCTGTTCGCGTGTTGCAGCGTGATGGCTGGTATCGCATCCAAACCCCGGATAATTATATCGCCTGGGTACATCGTGTGGGTATTCATCCGGTTACCAAAGAAGAACTTCATGCCTGGAATGCCGCAGAAAAAATTGTGGTGACTTCCCATTATGGCTTTGTGTATTCCGAGCCTGATCAGGCATCGCAAACTATCTCGGATGTTACTGCGGGTAATCGTTTGAAATGGGAGGGGACGAAAGGCTCTTTCTATAAGGTTACTTATCCCGACGGGCGCACCGGTTATATTTCCAAGTCTATCTCCATGCCGGAAAAGAAATGGCGTGCAAACCTGAAACAGGATGCCGCCAGCATTATTCACACAGCGCATACCCTGATGGGAATTCCTTATCTTTGGGCGGGAACTTCTTCCAAAGGCGTGGATTGCAGTGGTTTTATGCGCACCATTCTTTTTATTCACGATATCATTATTCCCAGGGATGCTTCACAGCAAGCGTATGTGGGCGAACATGTTGATATCGCTCCTGATTTCGGGAATCTGCAACCCGGAGATCTGATCTTCTTCGGACGTAAAGCTACGGCCGACCGCAAAGAACGTGTGGTGCACGTAGGCATGTACATTGGCAACAAACGTTTCATTCACTCGCAAGGCGATGTGCGTATCGGTAGTTTTGATTCTGCCGATGAACTGTTTGACGAATATAACCTCGGACGCTTGTTGTTCGCTACGCGCGTTTTACCTTATATAAATAAGGAAGCGGCTATCAATACCACCGCTATCAATCCTTATTATCAATACTAAGATTGACTTCATGTCATTCGGAACATAACGAATTATCCTTTTTCAATCATCATTTATTTATAACTTAATAAAGAATATCATGCAAAACAGAAGAGATTTTCTAAAAACAGCCGCTTTTGCCGTATTGGGTTCCGGTATGGCTGCCAACAGCGTATTTGCGGGAGAGAACACAACACCGACACTGTTTAATGTCAACCGGCAAGGCGGAAGCGCCAGAATGAAACTGCGCTTTTTCCCGTATGAATTGAAATTACGCCATGTTTTCACTGTGGCCACATACTCACGTACCACAACTCCGGATGTGCAGGTGGAAATTGAATACGACGGCATCACCGGTTATGGTGAAGCCTCTATGCCTCCTTATCTTCAGAAAGAGCTGGGTACTATGGATAGTGTATTGGCTTTCTTGAAGAAAGTACAGGATATCATCGGACAGTTCCCGGACCCTTTCCAGTTGGAAGACATTCTGGCGTATATAGATAAACTTTCGCCGGGGGACGCTGCCGCCAAGACGGCCGTTGATATTGCTTTGTATGACCTTGTAGGCAAATTACTGCAGGCTCCGTGGTACAAGATATGGGGATTGGATAAGGAAAAAACCCCTTCTACCACTTTTACCATCGGTATTGATACGCCGGACGTGGTACGCGAGAAAACGAAGGAATGTGCCGAGCAGTTCAATATCCTTAAAGTAAAGCTGGGGCTTGATAATGATAAGGAAATGATTGAAACCATCCGTTCCGTAACCAACCTTCCTATTGCCGTTGATGCCAATCAGGGTTGGAAGGATAAGCACTATGCCATTGATATGGTATGCTGGTTGAAAGAAAAAGGTATTGTAATGATTGAGCAACCGATGCCCAAAGGACAACTGGATGATATTGCGTGGGTGACACAACAAAGTCCGTTACCTATTTTTGCCGACGAATCTTTGCAGCGTCTGGGTGATGTGGCAGGCTTGAAAGGTGCTTTTCATGGCATTAATATCAAGTTAATGAAGTGCACCGGTATGCGTGAAGCGTGGAAGATGGTGACATTGGCTCGCGCTCTGGATATGAAAGTGATGGTGGGCTGCATGACGGAAACATCCTGCGCCTGTTCGGCAGCAGCACAGTTCTCTCCGGCAGTTGACTTTGCCGATTTGGATGGTAATCTGCTTATTGCCAACGACCGTTTCAAAGGAATGGAAGTTGTGAAAGGCAAGATTACTTTGCCTGATTTACCTGGAATCGGAGTGGTGAAACTGTAAAAGGAATTGTTCTCATGAAAAAAGTATTATATGTCATCGTCTTGTTCTTCCTCGTAGCCTCTTGCACTACAAAGCCTGAAAGTAAGCCATATAGCTGGGAAGACGATTTGCACCAACGCCTGCTTACGGATTTCAGTCGCACGGAAGCCGAAGTAAAAGACTACATCCGTAAATATATACCCGACGTGACCGATGCGCAAATGCGCCAATGGGAAGCATCCAAGGCTCTGGAATGTATGACTTTGGACGGGGAGAAACGTTACTTCCGTAATGCCGGTCCTAACCTGTTCCGTGTCGACTCTGCTTGCTATAAAATAAAAGCCGCCAGGGATGGTGTTTCGCTCAGTAGCAATGACAAAGTAAACAAGGAACATTTACCCGAAGTTATTGATAACGTAAGGAAAAAAGGTGTTCCTATTGTTGCCCCCAAGCGAATGCGCGTCACCTATACACTGACGGTGGACTCCAATGCCGTACCTGCAGGAGAGGTAATCCGTTGCTGGCTTCCCTATCCTCGTAAGGATCAGGCACGGCAACAGGATGTGAAATTTATCTCTGCCAGTGAACAGGAGTATATTTTCTCTCCGCAGGAATGTCTTCATAGCACCCTCTATATGGAGAAACGTGCCGTACAGGGTAGTCCAACCGTGTTTTCCGAAACTTTTGAATATGTTTCTAACGCTGAATGGCACAATCTGAAACCGGAAGACATACAGCCATATAATACGGCATCTTCCATATATAAGGAATATACTGCCGAACGTGAGAAGCATATCATCTTCTCACCGCGCATGCGCGAGCTTGCTGCCAAATTGACAGATGGCGAAACCAATCCTTTGTTGAAAGCAAAACGTATCTTCCGATGGGTGAACGATTGTTTCCCTTGGGCTTCCGCACGGGAATATTCAACGATAGAGAATATCCCCGAATATGTTTTGGATAATAATAAAGGCGATTGTGGTCAGGTTTCTCTTTTGTTCATTACCCTTTGCCGCATCAGTGGCATACCTGCGCATTTTCAAAGTGGTTTTATGATGCATCCCGGGGCTTGGAACTTGCACGATTGGGCTGAAATCTATTTTGAAGGCATAGGTTGGGTTCCTGTAGACCAGTCGTTTGGCATTCCTGTTTTTGCTCGCGATACGGATGAAGAGTATTTCTTCCTGGGTGGTATTGACTCCTGGCGTATGATTGTGAACAGTGATTACGGTATGCCGTTGGCGCCCGAAAAGAAATATCCGCGTAGTGAAACCGTAGACTTTCAGCGTGGCGAGGTAGAGTGGGAGGGAGGTAACCTTTACTTCCCGCAGTGGGATTACCACATGGATATTGAATATCTTGATAATTAGCGTAATCCGTGCCTCATTCGGATACTTTATCTATTTAATTTTGTTTTTGCGTCAGTAATAGTACATAAATGTAAAAATGTCAGGTCATGTCGTTAAGTGCTGTTAAGCTTCAAAACTTCACTGTTAAAAGAGAACAAAAGAAAGTGACAAACGGAATAAGTGAATGATTTTTGTTGTTATTTTAACGTCGTAATGTTAAACGAAATTTGAATATTAACAATTTAAAGCATAATAAATAGTATGAAACAGACTACAAAAAACATTCTTGGAGTTGTGGCAATTGTACTTCTCAGTTCGGGAGTAGCAGGTTTAACTACCTATAAAATGCTGCAAAATAAAGTATCAGCCAATACTACCGGTGCGTTTAGTGAAATGTTCCAGCAGAATCCGGACGTACGTATGGCTTCTTATAATGCCGTTGATGCACAACCGGTGGATTTGACGCTGGCGGCGGAAAATTCAATTCATGCGGTAGTACATATTCGTTCTACCCAAGCCTCTAAAATGCAGGAAGTAGAAGTGAGAGACCCGTTCTCTGATTTCTTTGGCGATTTCTTCGGTAATCGTGGCGGAACACAAAGACGTCAGATACAGACGCCGGAACGTACAGGTTTTGGTTCGGGCGTTATCATTTCCAAAGACGGATATATCGTAACGAACAACCACGTAATTGCCGGTGCGGATGAAATCAGTGTTACGCTGAATGACAATCGCCAGTTCAAAGGACGCATCATCGGTACGGATGAAAATACCGACCTGGCCTTGATTAAAATAGAAGGAGATGATTTCCCGACTATTCCGGTGGGCGATTCTGACGCATTGAAAGTGGGTGAATGGGTACTTGCGGTAGGTAATCCTTTCAATCTGACTTCTACTGTAACGGCAGGTATCGTTAGTGCCAAGGCTCGTTCTTTGGGTATGACTAAAGGAAGTATCGAATCGTATATCCAGACGGATGCTGCCATCAACCAAGGTAATAGTGGTGGCGCATTGGTAAATGCACGTGGCGAATTGATTGGTATCAACGCCGCCCTGTTCTCTCCGACAGGTTCAAATACCGGTTATGGATTTGCTATCCCTACCAGTATCATGAAGAAAGTGGTTGCCGACTTGAAACAATTCGGTGCGGTGCAACGCGTAATGTTAGGCGTGGAGATTATGCCCCTTGCCGAAGAACCGGGTGATACGCAAGCGAAAGATGAAGATGGTAAGAAAGTGAGCGATATCAAGAAAGAGGCGAGAGAAAAATATAATTCCGTTGATGGACTTTGGGTACGTAAGATTGTAGAAGGTGGAAGTGCTGCCGGTGCTGATATCAAGGTAGATGACGTTATCATTGGTATGGATGGCAAGGCAATTCACAAATTCGCCGACTTGCAGGAAGCTCTGGCAAAACATCGTCCGGGCGATAAGGCACAGGTGAAAATAATGCGTGATAAAAAAGAAAAGACTGTTGAAGTTACGCTGAAGAACGAACAAGGTACTACGAAGGTAGTGAAGAATACCGATATGGACATTCTTGGCGCAGCCTTCCGTCCTATACCGGATGAATTGAAGAAGCAGCTCAATCTGAGCAGTGGACTCGAAGTTACAGGCGTCAGCGATGGCAAGATGGCAGAAGGTGGAGTCCGCAAAGGTTTCATTATTCTGAAAGTGAACAATGTGCCGATGAAAACTGTGGAAGATTTGGAAAAGGTGATGAAAGAAGCCTCCAAAACTCAGGAACAAGTGCTGTTCATCACAGGTGTGTTCCCCTCCGGAAAACGTGCCAGCTATGCAGTAAGTGTTGCTCAGGAATAAAAAACGAATGATAAAGGAAAATCAAAACAGTTTCTTAAGATAAGAAGATTGTATATAGGCTAACAAACATGAAAAAGAGTGCCGGCAACTGACTTGCCGACATTCTTTTTGTTTCTGTGCCATAGCTTGTAAGTAGCTGTTCATAATTAG
>NZ_DBDF01000197.1:54163-59323 GCF_002293435.1 Bacteroides sp. UBA939
GCAGCAACCGGATTGAGATTCCGGTTCGCTATATTATCATTCATAGTATAAACTAATTATGAACAGCTACTTATTATTTATACTGTAACCCATCTAACCCCCACGACAATGAATGATGCAGGATAGCAAATAAGATAAAAAAGTTGGGGCAAGTTTGCTTGTAACAGAAGAAATTGTCGTAACTTTGCAACCCAAATCTGTTTTATAAGAATGAGACAACTTAAAATTACAAAAAGTATCACTAACAGAGAGAGCGCTTCTCTTGACAAGTATTTGCAGGAAATCGGTCGCGAAGACCTCATTACTGTTGAAGAGGAAGTGGATCTCGCTCAACGCATCCGTAAGGGTGACCGTATTGCACTGGAGAAGTTGACGCGTGCCAATCTGCGTTTCGTTGTATCTGTAGCCAAACAGTACCAGAACCAAGGTTTGAGTTTGCCTGATTTGATTAATGAGGGTAATTTAGGACTGATTAAGGCTGCCGAAAAGTTCGATGAAACACGTGGTTTCAAATTTATCAGTTATGCGGTATGGTGGATACGTCAGTCCATTTTGCAGGCTTTGGCAGAACAGTCGCGCATCGTGCGTCTTCCGTTGAACCAGGTAGGCTCGTTGAACAAAATCAGCAAGGCTTTCTCCAAGTTCGAGCAGGAAAACGAACGTCGCCCCTCTCCCGAAGAACTGGCGGATGAACTGGAAATCCCTGTTGATAAAATCTCTGATACATTGAAGGTGTCCGGACGCCACATTTCGGTGGACGCGCCTTTTGTAGAAGGAGAAGACAACAGCCTGCTGGACGTGTTGGTGAACGACGATTCTCCTATGGCGGATCGCTCTTTAGTGAACGAGTCTCTTGCGAGGGAAATTGATAGAGCACTTTCTACGTTAACCGATAGGGAAAAAGAAATCATTCAGATGTTTTTCGGTATCGGACAACAAGAAATGACATTAGAAGAAATCGGCGACAAATTCGGTTTGACCCGTGAACGTGTTCGTCAGATTAAGGAAAAAGCTATAAGAAGATTAAGACAAAGTAATCGTAGCAAACTGCTCAAGTCTTATTTAGGATAAATAAGAAATATCAATTTCCGACAAATAAAAGGAACTAAAAACCGGCATGTCATGCTTTGACCGCCGGTTTTTTTTGTTATCTTTGCCGCGAATCAATGTGCTGAAGTATTAATATGCCGATATAATGATGAAAATTCAGGCATGATAACACAATTAATAGGCGCATTAATATGTTATTACATTAACACATTATATTATTTATGAAATACATTCGTGTTCTTTTTGCCGTAGCATTCGTATTTACGGTATGTTCTGCATTCTCGCTTAAGAAAGGAAAAGGAGATAAGGAAAAAGTTGTGTATGCGTTTGGCGTAGCCGCTTCATTCAATGACACAGTGGTATATTTTACGGATATCCAAGTACTGGATAGCGTGAAATTAAACAAGAGCGGTTTTTTGCCCAAGCGTGATCTTTATTCGTATCAGTTGAAAAATTACTTGGAGTACGATTTAAAGAGTGCCGATTATACTTGTATGATTTACTTTTCTGAGAATAAGAATAAACTGACGAAAGAAGTTACGACACTGAAAAGTAAATATAAGAAAAACAAGTCAATTGTGCTGATACCTATTGATACTGATGCTTTCAGGTTCAAGAAGCCGGAAGAATAATTTTATTTTCTTTCCCGGCATTTGAGTGATTTGTATATTTTATAATTTGTAGTCATGAAAATAAAATTTTATTTCCTTTTCTGGATATGTCTTTCTGTATTGGTGGCAGCGTGTTGTGATGACGAACCGGAACCGGACGTTGTCGCTGTAACGGATGTTATATTGAATCGAAGTGAGCTTTCCTTAGAAAAAGGAGGAAGTGAAATTTTGGAAGCTATTATCACTCCTGATAATGCTACAAATAAAAAAGTAAGCTGGAAATCCAGCGATACGAATGTGGCTACAGTTGATGTGAATGGTAAAGTTACAGCTCTAAAGGATGGAATGGCAATAATTGTTGCCGTCACAGAAGATGGAGCAAAGATTGCTACTTGCAGGCTCGTTTGTGGTGGTAGTATCGTAGATCCTGATATTAGGGTAATGGATGTTACTCTGAATAAAAGTGTACTTTCCCTAAAAGAAGGAGATAGCGAAACATTAGAAGCTATTATCACTCCTGATAATGCCACTAATAAAAAAGCTATATGGATGTCAAGTGATAAAAGTATAGTCATAGTTGGCGCAAATGGTAAAGTTACGGCTTTGCAGCCAGGAACTGCCACTGTTGTTGTTGTAACGGAAGACGGTGCGAAGACTGCGGCTTGTGAGGTAACTGTTGAGCCGGTAGTTAATCCGATAGGAAGCCGTACGGTTTTGGCCTATATAGCGGCGGATAATTCTCTCAGATCGTTTGCTTTACAGGATTTAGCTGAAATGAAAATCGGTATGGGGAAAGTAACCGATGCGAATGCACATCTTTTAGTATATATAGATGATGGTTCATCTCCCCGTTTGCTTGAGTTGAAAAAACAGGGTGGAACGGTTGTTGAAACGGTAGTGAAAACGTACGAGAGTCGTAATTCGGTAGGTGTATCCGAAACCCGGGAAGTTTTTGCGGAGGTTTTCTCGAATCCTAAATATAATGCTGATAGCTATGGCTTGGTTTATTGGTCGCATGGCGATGGGTGGCTTCCTTATCCTTTGCGTCCGGGTACCCGCTGGGTAGGGCAAGATACCGGTGATGGGGATAAAAGAATGAATATCTCTGAATTTGTTGAAATATTGGGAACTGCTCCTCATTTTGATTTCATATTGTTTGATGCTTGTTTCATGCAGTCGGTAGAGGTTGCTTATGAATTGCAGGATTATACGGATTACTGTATTGGCTCTCCGACAGAAATTCCGGGACCTGGCGCTTCGTATGATGTGGTTGTACCTGCCATGTTCTCTACTACCGGAAATATAGCGGTGAATGTAGCCCATGCTTATTTTGAACCTTATGAAGCAAAATATGATGCGGGTAGGGGAATCTCTAACAGTAACTGGACCGGTGGAGCCTCAGTGTGCGCGCTGAAGACAGGCCAATTGGTTAATCTGGCAACTGTAACGAAGCAAGTATTACCTTCGACTGTTAATGTGACGTCGCTTCGTTCTTCTGTTTTTGACTATGATTGCCGGCGTGGCGGTCGTGTCGGTTACTATGATTTGGCAGGTATGATGAAGAAGATAACTACCGGTGATGTAGCCTACAAAACGTGGAAACAAGTTTATGATGCTGCTGTGGTATATTGGGCTACTACTCCTGAGAATTATTCAGCCTATGTTGAGATGTTCCCTATGGAAGATACGAATGGAGTATCTTGTTACATTCCTTCGGCGGCTAATAATATTACTGATGAAGTTTATCGCGCTACGGAATGGTACACTGCGGCAGGTTTTGATAAGCTATATTGATAAGATGTACTATTACAGTAAGTTACATTTGCATTAATCCGGATATGCAAAAATTATTATCCTTGCCGCCTAATCTTGTATCGGCATTCTATGAACTGGAAAATGTAGAACATACGGAATGGTTTTGTACGTCTGACCCCATAGGCTTGAAATTGGGGTCGGGCGGAGGAACAACCTGGCTACTACGGGAATGGCATAGAAATCAAAAAGCAGAACATTCGACAGAGAAACGTATCTTACTGCATGCCGGAGGACAAAGTCGCCGCCTTCCCGGATATGCCCCTTCGGGGAAAATACTTACCCCAATACCGGTATTCCGTTGGGTGCGCGGGCAAAAGCTGGGACAGAACTTACTATCACTGCAACTTCCCCTTTATGAAAAAATCATGGAAAGGGCGCCGGACAGTTTACGTACGCTGATTGCAAGTGGCGACGTATATATCCGTGCCGAGAAACCTTTGCAGGAAATACCGGACGCAGATGTCGTGTGTTACGGTTTGTGGGTAGACCCGGCGCTGGCTACCCATCATGGGGTATTCGTTTCAGATCGGAAACAACCGGAGGAACTCGACTTTATGCTTCAGAAACCATCCTTGCAGAAGTTGGAAGATCTTTCTAAGACACATCTTTTCCTGATGGATATAGGCATCTGGCTATTAAGCGACAGGGCGGTGGATTTGCTGATGAAACGTTCGCTAAAAGAGAGTGGTGCGCCGGATAAGGACATTCCGTATTCCGACTTGAAATACTATGACTTATATTCTGATTTCGGCCTGTCACTGGGAAATCATCCGTGCATTATTGATGAGGAATTGAATAAACTTTCCGTAGCTATATTGCCGCTATCCGGAGGAGAATTTTATCATTACGGTACGAGCCGTGAACTACTTTCTTCGACCGTGACCCTGCAGAATAAAGTGCATGACCAGCGGCAGATTATGCATCGCAAGGTGAAACCGAATCCTGCTATTTTTGTGCAGAATGCCGAAATACGTATTCCTCTTTCTTCAAAGAATGATAATGTCTGGATTGAGAATAGCTTTGTGGGTGCATCGTGGACGATAGGCTCACGGCACATTATCACGGGAGTACCGCAAAATGACTGGACGCTGACACTTCCTGACGGGGTATGCATAGATGTAGTGCCTCTTGGAGAAAAACACCGGGCAGTCCGTCCGTATGGTTTTGATGATATATTCAAAGGAGATATCCGGGATGAAAAGACTTTGTTTCTGGAAATCCCTTTCCCGGCTTGGCTGGCGCAACGCGGATTGACTGCGGATGATATTACCGGTAGGAAAGAAGATTTGCAGGCAGCGGCTGTGTTCCCCGTAGTTGATGACATCAGGCAAATGGGAAAAGTTCTTCGCTGGATGATTTCGGAACCGGACTTGGCGGAAGGCAGGGAAATCTGGCAAAACAGCCGACGCCTTTCTGCTGACGAAATCTCTGCTCAGGCTGATTTGCGTCGTTTATATAGGCAGAGAGAGGACTACCGCAAAGATAACTGGGGATTGCTGGCACGTAATTATGAAAAGAGCGTATTTTATCAGTTGGATTTGGCTGATGTTGCTTCGGATTTTCATCGCTTGGGGTTGAATAAACCGGATGTTTTATCGGATGATGCTCCTCAAATGCAACGTATTCACAACCGGATGCTCCGGGCGCAGATAGATAAATTGATAGGGTGTCCAGTTTTACGTTC
>NZ_DBDF01000166.1 GCF_002293435.1 Bacteroides sp. UBA939
GGTACTCCTCCTCCCAGGAGGAGAAGCAAGTTACTCCTGCTTATAGACTCTTGAAGCATGAATAATACAAGCTAACTCCTGAAGCATGAATAACGCAGACTAACTCCCCTAACTCCTGAAGCATGAATTATTCAGGTTAGCAGAATGACACTTTGTATTTTTAGTCGACTGAGAATGCCGTATTTCCGTCCGGAGAGAAAGATGGTTGGAAATATCGAAGTAAAAATCCGTATCTTACTGACACATAGAGAAATATCGAAATACGTACATCTCTAAAAAAATGCGGAAGACCTCTCCCTGAGGGATTATTAATGGGCTATTTCCACCGGATATGTGTGGCTTTTGTACGGGCTATATGTGGTTCACGTACGGGCTATATGTGGTTCACGAACGGGCTATATGTGGTTCGCACACCATATATATGCGGTTCACGAACGGGATATATGCCGTTCGTGCACGGAATATTGCCGTTCACGCTCCACCTATTATGGTTCGCGCAGCAGGCAAAGATTTATTGCATAAATCCCGTATATCTGCCACTTTTACACGAAATATCTGCATATATATTCAAAACATTGCATCTATAGCTTCTATTTCTTCTTCTTTCGCAAAATGCAGTGTTAGGAAAAAGACATCTTAGCTATCTTTTTGCAAAGCATCATCGCCTTCAGGCTACATATTGCCAATTCAACGTATTTGTCTCCCGACGCACAACTACAAAACAAATCGATAAGAATCCCATTTATAGAAAACGTTTGCATAACATAATCAAGGTATATAATAGCAAAGTAACAATAGCTTTCCCTGCTATTTGCTTATCTTAGCAGAATAAATACCAATATAATAATGAAAAGCTAATATCATGAGAAAATTATTCTTCATTTTGGGAACATTCTTACTTTCCCTCAGTACGCATGCCGCTATGAGTGTAGACAAAATTGACCCGCCATGCTGGTACACCGGAATGCAAAATCCCGAGCTTCAACTTATGGTCTACGGCGAAGGTATTGGCGACGCTTCTGTTTCTGTCAACCACCCCGGTGTTTCTTTAAGCAGTACCGTAAGATTAGAAAGCCCTAACTACCTGCTCGTTTACCTGAGACTGGAAAAAGACGTCCTCCCCGGTAAGGTAGCGCTTACTTTCACCCAGGGCAAAAAGAAAATCGTCAAGGAGTATGAACTGAAAGCACGCAGCAAAACAGGTTGCGAACATAAAGGATTCGATGCTTCCGACGCCCTCTACTTACTGATGCCTGACCGTTTCGCCAATGGAAACCCCGGCAATGACCAGCTTCCGGGTATGGCGGAATATAAAGTAGACCGTAACGACCCGAATGCGCGCCACGGCGGCGACCTCGCAGGTATCGAACAACATCTGGATTATTTCTCAGACTTGGGCATAACAGCACTTTGGTTCACCCCCGTACTGGAAAACAATATGACCGGAGGCTCCTATCACGGTTACGCCACCACCGATTATTACAAAGTCGACCCACGCTTCGGTACCAATGAAGAGTACAAACAATTAATCGACAAGTGCCACGCCCGCGGTATAAAGATTGTGATGGATATGATTTTCAACCACTGCGGCGTAGAGCATCCATGGATTAAAGACATGCCGTCAAAAGATTGGTTCAACAATCCCGATCACGAAACGAATTTCGTGCAGACTTCTTTCAAACTGACTCCACACGTTGACCCTTATACGTCACAATACGATTTCAACCAGATGAACGACGGCTGGTTTGTTCCCTCCATGCCCGACCTCAACCAGAAGAATCCGCACGTGTACCGTTATCTATTGCAAAACAGCTTCTGGTGGATTGAGTATGCCGACGTCGATGGCATTCGTATGGACACTTATCCGTATGCCGACTACGACGCCATGAGTAACTGGATGAAAGAGTTGAACGAAGAGTACCCCAACTACAATACCGTAGGCGAAACCTGGGTTACCGAACCGGCTTATACCGCCTGGTGGCAAAAGGATTCCAAACTTTCTGCTCCGAAGAACAGCAACCTGAAAACGGTTATGGACTTCAGTTTCTTCGATAGAATCAATACTGCCAAGACTGAACAGACAGAAACATGGTTCAAAGGTCTGGACCGTGTGTACAACAGTTTCGTGTACGACTTCCTCTATCCTAATCCGTCGTCCATCCTGGCTTTCATCGAAAACCATGATACCGACCGCTTCCTTGGTGAGGGCAACAACCTGCCGATGCTGAAGCAAGCCTCCACCCTTTTGCTTACGACCCACCGCATCCCGCAACTTTATTACGGAACGGAAGTTATGATGAACGGTGTAAAGAGTAAGAGTGACGGCTATGTACGTAAGGACTTCCCCGGCGGTTGGGCTGATGATAAGGAAACTGCCCTTACAATGGCGGGGCGCACCGAGTTGCAAAACGAGTGCTACAATTTCTATAAAACAATACTGAACTGGCGTAAAGGAAACGAGGTAATGGCCAAGGGTAGCATGACACAATTCATGATACAGAACGGTGTTTACGCATATAGCCGCCAATACGAAGGCAAGACGGTGCTTGTAATGCTAAACGGTACGGATACTGAGACAACCGTACCGTTGAAGTTCTACAAGGAAGTATTGAAGGACAGCAAACAAGGGAAAGACGTCTTGAGCGGAAGGACTATCGCTTTTGGTGAAGCTTTAACTATGGGGCCAAGGGAATCACTCGTTATTGAGTTATAACTATATTCCTTAACTGAAAGTAGAATCTATTCTTTAGAGGTATTATTGTAGCTACTCAGGAATGCTAATTACTCAAGTTCGCATGTTATTTATCTTGTAGTAGTATTTCTATTCTCCTCCTCCCGGGAGGAGGAGAATAGAAATACTACTGATTAGCTAAGGAATATTATAAGTAGCTACGTATTATTGCAGATAAACATTTCGTTTTGAGAGCTTCTCAATTTATAGGCGCCAGCTAATTCCCCACTCCACTTCTATATGATGCCTGCGAAAACGCTTGGAGTAACTGTCCTCAATTTCATTTGTCAGCAAATTCCGTTTTTGGTAGGTCTGTGTACCCTTCGACAGAGGCAGAAAGTATTTCACGCCCAGTGAGGAATACATTCTGCGGGACAGACGTCTATAAAATATTGCTGAAGTTAGCAAAGAACCGGTTGCTCCCAACTTCTGCTCATAATTTATGTTATGAACCATATTTGTATTCTTCTCTTTCAAATCAAAAGAGTATGAATGATCTTCTTCAACTACAAAATAGAAGCCCATAGAAAGTTGTAAATCCCATGACAGTTTATTCAAACGGTAAGTAGCCCCAATGGAATAAGAAATAGGCATTTCAGAATCATACCCATCTTCATTCTTTATGTAATGAGTGTTTTGGTATGGGACTTTTAGCTTGTTAACATCGTTACCCCCCGGTATATTTATATGCATACCGGTGAATACCCCCCAATGTGGCACAGGAAAAAAGGTATATGTAAAATTCGTGGTAAAGGTAGGAGTTAAGGAAGTCCAAGAAGGTATATCCTGAAGAGGCTTAAATATTCCATTGCTTACACTGAGCTGATGACGTGAAATCTTGTTCTGCGCCTGTAAGTTCACCGCATTCAACAACCCTACTATCACTAACAATCCGATATAAATCTTTCTCATCTGTTATTCCTCCCTTTGTTCTAATGTTATCTCGTCTGTTTCGGCTGTAAACTCCTTCCCGGCAGTAGTCTTGATTACTACCTTAAACTTGTGTACTCCAGCTTGAGGAAGTGTACCGGGCAGAGGCACTTTATAAAAAATGCTCCCGTCAATAGTACGCGAATAATCTTTCAACTGACCTCCCAGAGATAAAGGATAGTCGACAAACATACCGGACACATCAGTACCAGCCTGATGAGACTCATCATAAGAATGAAGTGAAATAATCTGCACAGTAGTAATGGTATCTTTCAACACGTAGTAATGGTATCCTTCGTTTATAAACTCTTCTATATAATCAAAGTCCAGGGATATTTTCAGCATATAGGCCTGACGAGATACTACTCCATCTGTCGGCAAGCAAGGGTAATCACCGGTATTGTCAAGATGTTCCAAATCTTTAATACCTGTCAAGGCAATCGGATAATCAACGCGATCATCGTCTTCATAACAAGTCGTTGCCGTACATAATAGAAAGAGCAACGCTAATACAACTGACTGTTTATGTTTCATATTCTTAGTTTTAAGTGAACAATCCGTATTCGCTTTCTTCTTAAATGCAGCGAATCATGAAATACTGCATAAAAAAATCCCTCACAGTATCTACTGCAAGGGATTTCCTTTATTTCAGATGTATTATCTTATTCAGCCAGTTTGTTCTCAGAACCCAGCACATTAATGATTTTGTGCTTGTACAGTTTCTCCATATTGTCACGAGCCGGACCCAGGTACTTACGCGGGTCAAATTCTGCCGGTTTCTCAGCAAACACTTTGCGGATGGCAGCAGTCATTGCCAGACGAGAGTCTGAGTCAATATTGATTTTGCAAACAGCAGACTTGGCAGCTTTACGTAATTCATCTTCAGGAATACCGATGGCAGCTTCCAGTTTACCACCATATTTATTAATGGTCTCAATCTCTTCCTCAGGAACAGAAGAAGAACCGTGCAATACGATGGGGAATCCCGGAAGTTTCTCCATAACAGCATCCAATACTTCGAATGCCAAAGGAGGGGGTACCAAACGACCGGTCTTCGGGTCTACGTGGCACTGTTCGGGTTTGAATTTGTAAGCGCCGTGAGAAGTACCGATTGAGATGGCCAAAGAATCGCAACCTGTACGAGTAGCAAAGTCGATAACTTCTTCCGGGTCAGTATATGTATGATGTTCAGCAGATACTTCATCTTCCACACCTGCCAAAACGCCAAGTTCGCCTTCTACGGTTACATCGAACTGGTGGGCATACTCAACTACTTTCTTCGTCAAAGCAACGTTGTCTTCATAAGGAAGATGAGAACCGTCAATCATTACCGATGAGAATCCGGAATCAATGCAGCTCTTGCAGGTTTCAAAAGTATCTCCATGATCAAGGTGAAGAACTATTTCAGGATGTTGGCAACCTAATTCCTTAGCATATTCCACAGCTCCCTGAGCCATATAACGCAGCAATGTAGCATTAGCATATTGGCGGGCACCTTTAGAAACCTGAAGAATAACCGGAGACTTAGTCTCAACCGCAGCTTTAATAATAGCCTGCATTTGTTCCATATTGTTAAAGTTGAATGCAGGGATTGCATATCCACCTTTGATAGCCTTCGCAAACATTTCTTTTGTATTTACGAGACCCAAATCTTTGTAATTAACCATTTTGTTTAAAGTTTATTGTTAGTGAATGAAAATTCTACGCAAAAGTAAGCATTATCCTCTAAACATGAGAACTGGTATAGAATAAATTATCGCCTTATCCTTGCCTAAACTATTCTATTTTAAAGCTATTGGACGATATTGGCAGACGATTGTAATCTCTATGTTACAAACTCCTTTCATCTGTTGTTTTCATCAAGTTCTTCCGGATTGCCCTGATTGTATAACAAAAAACCGGAAAGCAAGTTTAACTTTCCGGTTCTTATTTACACATTATTATATAGCAGAGTTATTGCAGATTTATGTT
Organism: Bacteroides sp. UBA939; assembly: GCF_002293435.1. Taxonomy (GTDB): domain Bacteria; phylum Bacteroidota; class Bacteroidia; order Bacteroidales; family Bacteroidaceae; genus Bacteroides. The sequence goes on from NZ_DBDF01000166.1 coordinate 5,633, forward strand.
CGTACATGCACGTGCGCGCAATCCATACTCACTTCCTTAAATAAATGATAGTAGGGAAATGGTCGCTGTAACCATTCAACCACGTACGCCCTCCATGTGTACGCAGAAGCGTCCCTTTGTATTTACCGTCTTGTTGAATCAGATAATCACGGATAAACACTTCATTATGGTCGTACTTCAATCCTTTTTTAGCCTTTAGCAAAGGTTTGGAGATAACAATCTGGTCGAACAAGTTCCATTCACCACGATATAATATGGTTCCAACGCCTTTATTTTCCAATGTTTCCCACCAAGGATTATATAGTTCTCCTTTTTTAACCTGCTTCGGGTACTTACGTGCACCCAATACTTGCAGGCTTTCATCCATAGGGTCGTCATTCAGATCTCCCATCACAATCAACTTCAATTTCTTATCTTCACGCATCAAAGAATCTTTCAATGCTTTCACCTGATTGGCAGCATGCACACGTACAGGAGGCTCGGCGCCACGAGACGGCCAATGGTTGACGATAAAACAAACCCGCTCACCAGCCAGCAGTCCGTCTACAACCAGAAAACCCCGTGTTAAATGTACTGTGTCTCCTTCAAAAGGAACAGAGGGTATCAACTTTGAATGAGTAACAGTAAATTGTTCCGGGTCATAAAGTAAAGCACAGTCAATGCCTCGCTTATCAGGCCCTTCATAATGTATAAACTTGTAATTGGAGATAGCCGGCTGGATCACCAAGTCTGCTAACACCTGGCTGTTCTCAACTTCCACCACACCAATAACAGCTGCTCCTTCGGATATCCGATCACGAGAGATTTCATTTAAGACTTTAGCCATATTCTTCAACTTAGCTTCATATTTTTCAGCAGTCCATTTATACCGGCCCTCGGGTAAGAATTCATAGTCATCCTTATTTGCGTCATGAATCGTATCAAACAAGTTTTCAAGATTATAAAATGCGACACTATACAGATTACGTTCCTTCTGCTGAGCTCCCGCTGTCGCAACGCAAAGCCAGATAGAAAATAGGATAAATAGTTTCTTCATGCTAAATACAAATTAAATGCTATGCAAAAATCTGAAATAAAAAGCGATAAACCTATTTTTTTTCAAATCTTTTTTCTTATTCAGAGAAAAGCGTTATCTTTGCGCTCTGAAAATGAAGACCATTACACTATTTATTACCAAAATAGTAACCGAATAATAAATTAAAAACAAATATTGAAATGAAAAAAGGTATTCATCCCGAAAATTACCGCCCGGTAGTATTCAAAGATATGTCTAATGGTGACATGTTCTTGTCTCGTTCAACTGTAAATACGAAAGAGACTATCGAATTTGAAGGTGAAACTTATCCGTTGGTAAAGGTTGAAATTTCTAATACTTCTCACCCGTTCTATACAGGTAAGTCTACATTGGTTGATACAGCCGGTCGTGTTGATAAGTTCATGAGCCGTTACGGTGACCGTAAGAAGAAATAAATTTGGCTTTTTATAAAGCTAAAAAAGGAGACTTTAATTAAAGTCTCCTTTTTTGTTGTATGACATTTTTTATTATAGAAATACCCCTTAAATTTACTACGTAGTAGTGTCTAAACTACTACGTAGTAATTGCTCAACTACTACTAAGTAATTGACTAACTACTACTAAGTAGTTGGCCAACTACTACTAAGTAATTTATCAGGCATTACTAAGCAGTTTACGAATCACTACATAGGCAAGGTTTCTTTCAGAGGGGCTTATTGTCTATTTCATTATCTTACAAACCTGTATACCGCCATCTTCCATATAAGCCCGTGCCATATAACAACCTGCGGGCAAAGCAGACAAGCCAACGGAAGTACAGTTTTCCTGCGCCATCACTAACATGCCATTAACCGAGTACACTTCTATCCTTTTAGCTTCTCCAGCGGGAAGTACCAGGGTGTCCATTCTCTTATTGTAATATACCAATGGTTGTCCTGCATCAGGAGCAATCATCTCAATTCCTGTCAACGTCGGTATGAAGTTAGTAAGGAGTCTGAACTCATGGGCGGGAATAGTTAATGTTTGCCCTGTCGAAGTGATACTCAACAATTCATTATTTTTCAATACTTCATACCAGTTACCCACTTTCGGAAAGGTGACAGAAAAACTCTTATCTGATAGCGTGAAGTTTCCGACAATTACGAGAGACTTGGTACCGTCGGCAGTAGTCGCAGTCAGGGTACGTCCATTGTCCCAATCGGCATTTGTGGCTTTCCAACTAAAGGAAGCATTCGACGCAAACAGTTCAGGGTATGAATGACGCAAATCCAAAAGGGCGGCGTAAGTATCATATAACTTCTTCCGGTCGGCATTTTCAAAATAATCCCACCGTATTGGTTTCGGGTCTGTACGGTATGCACCATCCGCATTATACTGGCTACCGGTGGAATTGTTGTTGATGGAAAAATCATAACCTAACTCTCCAAACTGCCAAACCATCTTCGGCCCCGGTACGGTAAGGAAGAAAGCAGCATTGGTAGCCAACCTCTTCATACGAGTATTGAGGTTAATATTATTGCTGACAGTAGGACTTGCTGCATTATTCACACTCGTAGTGGATGCGATTACACCCGTATTTCCCCACTTCCAGGCTTTGAAGCCCATTCGCTCCTCATCATGGCTTTCCATATATCCCACCAAACTGCCGGCAGGCATACCGGTACCCGCATATATACCGGTGAACGCAGTATTACTGCCGCCCGAGGATTTCCATCCCATAGCGCTTTCACAGTATGCCGCATTCTCATTGCGCCACAATAAAATACCATCTTCTGCCAATCGTTTTTCTTCATCGGCTGCCGCCAAATGTTCGAAAATGACATAAGCGCCCGGCTGGCGTTTCTGTACAGCCGCCGTTATACGTTTCAGATTGGTGATACGTGCTTCGTCAGGTCCGTTCGCCCAATCATTTACGCCATAGGGAGTGTTGGAGAAACCTTTTGTAAAGTCATAACGGAAACCGTCTATTTTGTATTCCGACATCCAGAAGCTTGCCACACTATCTACCAAGGCCTTAGTATATTCACTGTCATGGTTAAAATCATATCCCCAGGACAAACCCGGATTCTTTATATTCGATTCCTTGTTGTACCACGGGTTATTAACCGAAGGTTTACCGTCGGCATCTCTATATAAAAGGTAGAAAGGAGACTGACCGAAGCTATGGTTCAACACAAGGTCAATGATAACAGCCATGCCCTGTTTATGGCACTCATCTACAAAAGCTTTTAAATCATTCTTTGTTCCGTAATACTTGTCAACCGCAAAATAGAATGAAGGATTATATCCCCAACTGCTGTTTCCCTCAAATTCATTGACGGGCATCAACTCGACAGCATTGATACCCAGTTCTTTCAAGTACGTCAGTTTATCTTTGGCTGCATTGAACGTATGTTCTTTCGTGAAATCACGGATTAGCATCTCATATATAATCAGTTGGTCGGAAGCTGGACGTTCAAAGTTCTTCACTTGCCAATTATAGGATGTTTGATCTGTTTGCAGTACCGATACGATACCTTCTGCCTTACCTGTCGGATAGACTTTCAGATTCGGGTATGTTGCATTATCAATATATGAATCATTCCACGGATCCAATACCTTGTCCGTATAAGGATCGGCTACATAAACAGAGCCATCCACTAAATATTGGAAAGCATACTCTTTTCCTTTCTCCAAGCCGGTAAGAGTAATCCAGAAGTATTCACCATCCTGTTTCAGTTGTGATTCAGGCACTGGCGTCCAGTCGTTAAAATCGCCTACAACGTACACATACTTTTTGTGCGGAGCCTGCAATACCAGAGTAGCTTCCGTATCGCTGATATAATTAATGCCGGGACGTACTCCGCCGGGCATTGCTTCTGAAGTACTCGTACCCTTCAGTACACTTACTTCTTGTGTTACAGATACAGTATTACCGTTAGCAGTAGCTTCTGCTTTTAGCGTATAGTTTCCTCCTTCAGTAAATGTATAAGATTTAGATATTGTAGTAACATTATTCTCCGTTGCAATTTCTGCAGAACCTACAAAAAGCTTCAAAGTAGAAGCGGCGGAAGCAGAAGCCTGTATGGTAAGCGCGGTACCGGTAGTCAGATTATCTTTTCCGGAGGGTTGGTCGAAGCGGACGGTTAAGCCTGCGGTATGTACTTCCACAAAGATATCTGTTGCACCTGTATCTTTCCCTTCCTTAGTGCCATCCGAACTACGAAAGACGAAAGCCATCTGCTTGATGGTTTCACTTGCCGGAACTCCATAATACGCCCGGATATTGGGAGTAATCTTCAACTCCCATTTATCATTTCCCAATCGAGTCATTTTAGCTTTAGGAAGATTGACTGCCCAGCCGGCAACTGCATACTTCCAGTCGGAACCACCGGCACTTTTATTAGTTATCACACCGGTATGCGCATATACATCTCCGGTAAAGCTTTTCAGTCCCGCTGTACCCTTCGTTGCATCAAAAATAATAGTAACCTCATCATTCTCCGTAGGAAAAGCCGGAGTGGTAGTTACAATTTGTGCCTGCATGGATACAATTGCCAACAAACAAGTAAGTAAGGAGTAAAGTCTTCTCATTCGGTATCAATTATTGGTTAATGGCTCAAAAGTACAATCGTTATCCGAAACTATCAAGCTACCGGAATAGAAGCGGAAGAAGAAGTCATGCAACCGTTTGCATTACACATAAGAAACAAAAAGACCGTGTCAAAAGTTTAAGCCTACTATCCTTCATCTGCGGATAACACGGATAACACAGATTAGGTTTTAATTAGATCTGCGTTATCCGTGTTATCCTGCGGATGAAAAATAGTTTTTTGACAGGCTACTTTACTTGCGGAACGGCGGGCGAACTACTACCGCTTTCAGCTTACGCCCACGCATATCAATACAGATTTCCGTACCGGCTTTAGCATATTCCGGTTTTACATATCCCATACCGATACCGATTTTACGAGTCGGCGACATTGTACCCGAAGTTACCACACCGATAGCCTCACCATCCGCACTGAACAATTCGTACCCATGACGGGGAATACCTCGATCTATCATTTCAAAACCTACGAGTTTACGAACCGTACCTTCCGCTTTTTGTTTCTCCAATGCCGGACGGTTAATAAAGTTCTTGCCCTCAATGAATTTGGTAATCCATCCCAAACCTGCTTCAATCGGCGAAGTTGTATCATCCAAATCATTGCCGTACAAACAAAAGCCCATCTCCAAACGAAGCGTATCACGGGCACCCAATCCTATTGGCTTTATTCCGAATTCAGCGCCTGCCTCAAACACTGCATCCCAAATCTTCATGGCAGCTTCCGGATAAAAATAAAGTTCAAAACCTCCAGCTCCGGTATAGCCGGTATTGGAGATGATTACGTCTTTCTCACCGGCAAATTCTCCATGCGTGAAAGTATAATACGGAAGCGTAGCCAAATCAATACTTGTCAACTTCTGTAAAGTAAGAATCGCTTTTGGCCCCTGCACTGCAAGTTGCGCCATGCGGTCGGAGGCGTTTTCCAATTCAGCGCCTTCGGTATTATGTAACACGCACCATTCCCAGTCTTTTTCTATATTCGATGCATTCACTACCAGCAGATATTTTTCCGGCTCGTAATGATAAACCAATAAATCGTCTACGATACCGCCATCCTCATTAGGGAAACAAGTATATTGTACTTTACCCGGAGTCAAGGCAGCTACATTGTTTGATGTCACTTTTTGGAGGAAAGCCAAAGCGTTGGGACCTTTCACCCAAAATTCTCCCATGTGGGAGACATCGAACACACCGACATTGTTGCAGACGGTTGTATGTTCATCAATAATGCCGGAATATTCTATCGGCATATTATATCCTGCAAATTCATGCATCTTCGCACCGAGCGAAATGTGTTTCTCGGTAAATGGAGTGGTTTTCATTTCTATTAAGGGATTAATTATTAGTATTACAAAATGATTATTTTACAGCTACAAGCTCCGCAATCTTCACGATAACCTTCATTGCCTTCTCCATGCTTTGAACAGGTATAAACTCATATCGTCCGTGGAAATTCAGACCTCCGCCAAAGATATTGGGACAAGGTAATCCTTTGAAAGAGAGTTGCGCACCATCCGTACCGCCACGGATAGGTTTCACATTGGGTTTCACGCCTACGGCTTCCATTGCGGCAAAAGCTGTGTCGATGATATGCATCACCGGTTCAATCTTCTCGCGCATATTATAGTATTGGTCACGGAGTTCGAGTGTCGCCGTACCTTCACCATACTCCGCGTTGATGTTACGGACAAACTGTTCCATCTCTCTCTTACGGCTTTCAAAACGTTCGCGGTCATGATCGCGGATAATGTAGGAAACCGTAGTCTGTTCCACATTGCCATCGAAGCTGATAAGATGATAGAAACCTTGATAGCCTTCGGTATGTTCCGGCGTTTCATGTTCGGGAAGCATGGCGCAGAAACGATTGGCAACCCGGATAGAGTTTATCATTTTATTCTTGGCATATCCCGGATGCACATTGCGCCCTTTGAAAATTATCTTGGCGGCAGCTGCATTGAAGTTCTCAAATTCCAGTTCACCTGCTTCTCCGCCGTCCATCGTATAGGCCCATTCACAGCCAAACTTCTCTACGTCAAACTTATGCGCTCCTAACCCTATTTCTTCATCCGGATTGAAACCGATGCGGATTTTACCATGTTTGATTTCGGGATGTTCTTTCAGGTATGCGATAGCCGAGATTATTTCAGCGATGCCGGCCTTATCGTCCGCTCCCAGCAAAGTTTTACCATTGGTAACAATCAGGTCTTCACCTTTATGACTGAGCAGTTCGGGGAACTGAGCGGGTGAAAGAATCACATTCTCTTCTTTACAAAGTACGATATCCGAGCCGTCATAGTTCTGTACGATGCGGGGTGATACGTCCTTACCGCTCATATCCGGGCTTGTATCTACATGGGCAATGAAGCCGATAGTGGGTACTGTTCTATCAATATTTGACGGAAGCGTGGCAAACAGATAACCGTGCTTATCCAGGGTTATTTCTTCCAGACCCAAAGACTCTAATTCTTCTTTCAGGTATTCGGCAAATACCATTTGTCCCGGAGTACTTGGAGTAACTCCTGCCTCTTCGTTGGACTGAGTATCAAAACTTACATACTTCAAAAAACGTTCTACTAAAGTCATAATATTTACGATTTAATATTTTATAATCTGCTACTGATACATCAACTGTCAATCAGCAACTTTAAAAGAGTGCCGTAAAGGTAGAAAAAGAGGCATGAATAGCAAAGCAATTCACACCTCTTTTTACAAAACGTTAGTATTTTAATTAATTAGAAATAACTACTTCCATCAAAGCAATGCGTACAAACCTTACATTTCGGCAATCCGATGGCTTCAATCAATGTTTCCAGAGTATTGAACTTTAAGGAGGTGAGTCCAAAACGTTCGGCTATAATGCTGATCATCTTCTCATATTCCGGGGAACCGCTAATGATATATTTCTCAAGATTTTTATCAGAATCTCCTTCCAACTCCTTGATTATGCGGCGCGTAATGAGTTCCATGTGACTCTTAGAAGCCGTAAAGCCGACGTATGGGCAAGCATAAACCAGCGGCGGGCAAGCAACGCGGATATGTACTTCCTTGGCGCCGTATTCATACAATACTTTCACATTATCGCGCAACTGCGTGCCGCGTACAATTGAATCGTCGCAAAACAGCAATCGTTTACCTTCAAGCAAAGCACGGTTTGGTATCAATTTCATCTTTGCAACCAAAGTGCGCATTTCTTGTTTGCTCGGAGTAAAACTGCGCGGCCACGTGGGCGTGTACTTGGAAATAGCACGGTGATAAGGAACTCCTTTTCCTTTGGCATACCCCAGAGCCATACCTACACCCGAATCGGGAATACCACAGGCGCAATCCACTTCCGAATTATCTTTTTCTCCCATCTTCACACCGCAGGCAAAACGCACGTCCTCTACATTACGGCCTTCGTAACAGGAAGTGGGAAAGCCGTAGTACACCCACAGGAAAGCGCAAATCTGCATATCTTCTTGCGGCTTCCGCATTTGTTCCACTCCGTTGGCTGTTAAGCGAACAATCTCGCCGGGTCCCAAGTAGCGTTCCATTTCATAACCCAGATTAGGGAAGCTGCTGGACTCGCTGGTAGCGGCATAAGCGCCTTCTTTCCGGCCGATAACAATGGGAGTGCGTCCCAGTTTATCACGAGCGGCAATGATACTTCCGTCTTCTGTGAGCAACAACATGGAACAGGAACCTTTGATACGGTTGTATACGTTTTCTATTCCTTCCACGAAGTTTTTTCCTTGTATGATGAGCAGTGAGATAAGTTCGGTTTGATTGGTTTTGCCGGAGCTAAGTTCGGCGAAGTGCATGTTTTGCGAGAGTAATTCGGCTTCTATTTCATCCATGTTCACGATTTTGGCTACCGTAACGATGGCGAAGCGTCCGAGGTGGGAGTTGATGATGATAGGTTGCGGGTCTGTATCGCTAATGATGCCGATACCGGAATTGCCTTTGAACTTATCCAGTTCGTCTTCGAACTTAGTGCGGAAATATGTACTTTCCAGGTTGTGGATGGAGCGGGCAAATGCTTCCTTTTCTACATCATAAGTGGCAAGACCTCCTCGTTTGGTTCCTAAATGTGAATTATAATCCGTACCGTAAAACAAATCCGCCACACAGTTCACCGTGGATACTGTACCGAAAAATCCTCCCATAAATCTCTATTCTTAGTTATTGATTTTAGTATTGAGGACGCAAAGGTACAAAGAAGTTTCTTCTTCACGTCACTTTCAACCTACACAATTTCTAAAAAAACTTATTTTTAGGCGGGAGCCTGAACATCGGATTGAACATTTTGTTTAATTCGCAGAATAAAACGAAATGCTTACTTGTGTAGATGAGGCTAATTGATAATTTGTTAAGAGGTGGTTGGTGGTTGGTAGTAAGTAGTTAGTAGTTAGTAGTTAGTAGTTAGTAGTCGGTAGTCAGTAGTCAGTAGTCGGTAGTTAGTAGTTAGTAGTTAGTAGTTAGTAGTTAGTAGTTAGTGATTAGTGATTAGTGATTAGGATTTAGTGATTAGCAAGAGTATC
>NZ_DBDF01000095.1 GCF_002293435.1 Bacteroides sp. UBA939
TCTGCCACCTTTTTGCTCGTATCCATCTGATAATGAACAGATTGGAGCGTTGCAGATACCCGTTGCAGATGTGTGGCAGATACCTTATCTGCCACACATCTGCAACAGCTACATTTCCTGCACCGGATAAGCTGACGAAGAGTTTCATTCCATGTTGAAACAAAGTGTTTCTCTTGCCGAAACAAAGAGTTTCATCACATTGAAACAAAATGTATTTCACAAAGAAACAAAGAGTTTCATCGTATTGAAACAAAATGTATTTCATGAAGGAACAAAGAGTTTCGCCGCATTGAAACAAAATGTTCCGGCGTATTGAAACAAAATGTTCCGGCGTGTTGAAACAAAATGTATCATACGGCGGAACAAAGTGTATCATACGGTGAAACTAAGTGTATCATACGGTGGAACAAAATTTATCTCCTGATGCTGATTCGAATTCCCGCTATTCGTACGTTGACGGAGTCGTTCCGAACGCCTCCACGAAATGCTTGCGGAATGTTGGAATATCATTGTACCCCACCATTTCGGCAACTTCCTGCACTGCATACCGTTTTGTTTTCAACAAAACCCCTGCGCGGCGCATCCGTACACCTCTGATAAGCTCAATGATAGTATAGTCTGTACTTTGTTTTACCTTCCGGTATAAGGTAGGTTGGCTCATATTCATTTCCGAAGCCAGTTTCTTCACGCTGAAGTCGGCTTCGCAGATATTCTCTTCTATAATCTTAATCACGGAGGAGATGAACGAATCCTCCATTTTTACTTCCTCTTCCGGTTGTTCCGCTCCACTGGTGGCCGCCACGTTCGTTCCGGGCAACATAAACATCCTGGCATACGTCTGCTTCAACGTCTGGCGACTGTTTATCAGGTTATTAACTTTCGCTTTCAGGATTCTGGGAGTAAAAGGTTTCAGCATATAATCGTCCGCACCCAGCTCAAGCCCATGAATAATGTCTTCGTCCTCCACTTTCGCTGTCAGCATAATAAAAGGAATGCCGCAAGTCTTCGGATATTCCCTTATTTCGCGGCAACATTGAAGCCCGTCTTTCACCGGCATCACCACGTCGCAGAGAATCAAATCGGGCAGTTCCGCCATTGCCAAGTCAATACCTTCCTGGCCGTTGGTCGCCATCAGCAAGTTATAATCATTGCCAAACATTACTTTCAGGTACAAACGAATGTCCTTATGGTCTTCCACAATCAGAATCGTTTTCTTCGTACCCGTCCTTGACGGCTGTTGTTCCGTTTCTTCCACTATCCACTCTTCCATGGAAGCCGGTAGTTCCTGCATGGTTTCGTCCTCCAGCACATAGCCCGTTCCCGGTAGCCCGTCCGTTTCCGGCTTCGTTTCCGTCTCTGTTACCGATGGCTTTTCCGAAGCGATGAACCCGGCGTCCGGATTATTCTCAAAGACAGCGTTGCCGGCAAGCAGGCTCGTTGTACTTTTCGTCCCTTTCTCTTCCGGGACTTCAAGGAAAATCGTTCCCTGGTAACCTTCCGCCATCTCATCTCTATTCGCCTTCCGCCGGATAACCTTCATGTTCTTTTTTCTGAAATAAGAATAGAAATAAATCAATCCCGCTGCTACCAGGGCATATATCGCATAAACCCATGCGGAATTAACCCACTTGTCTTTCACCACTATTTCAAGCCGGGTAGTGTCCCCTTCTGTCCCATCCGGAAATACAAGTTTCACCTGCAAAGTATATTTCCCGGCAGGCAGTTTATTGTACCACAAACTTTCCGCAATTGTCGCCGTTTCCCAATTTTCGTCTACGGGAAGCAGGCGATAGGCGATTTTGCGTTGCATCATTCCGTAATGAAAGTCGGAAAAGTGGATGTGGATATCATTATTCTTTGCGAGAATCACCTGTCCGTCCCGTCTTTCTTCTATCGGAATGGATTTCCCGTCTGCTATCACATCTGTCAGCACTACCTGTTTGCTTCCGTTTTCTCCTTTGACTATCAACGGGTTAAAGAAGAACAATCCCTGGGAATCTGCCCACAGCAGATGTCCGTTAGTCAGACGGCATACGGCGCTACAGTCTCCCGTCGACAAATAATCGTAGAAAGCCTCCTGCCCGGTTCTGACTATCATCACGCTTGCATTGCTTCCCGCCCAGGTGCCGCCTATGTTATCATCCGTCATACACGCCACGTGTCCGTTCGGCAATCCATTCTGTAAAGTATATACGGATTCTATTTCATCTTTTTTTCTTCCGTCAATCCGGATAACCACATTCAGATAAGCGGCGAAAATCTGATTATAGTTGTTCACGTAAATGGTCTGTACGCTGTTTTGCTCCAAGCCATTCTCCTTTTCGTAGTCTCCTTTCACGCGGATTTCATTACCGTCCGTTACCAGTCTTTTCAATCCTTTGTCCGAACCAATCCAGATGTTACCTTCCCTGTCTTCGGCAATGGCAAACACTTTCTGAATTCCTTCGGGCATTTTAATCTTCCTGCATTCGTGGCTTATGGGGTCAACTAACATTAACCCGTCCGAAGTTCCTACCCACAAACGATCCCATGAGTCGAGGCAGAAGCAGAGGATAGCCGCGTTCATCTTCTCGCCTTTGCCGTCTTGCAGATAGAGGGTTTCCAGATGTTCGGTGAGCGAATGAATGTAAACAATCTCACCCTGTATGTTTCCGAACCAGATGTTCCCTTTCTTGTCTTTATATATCCGGTTGTATCCTGAGAGACCCTTTCTTTTCGACCACGATTCGAAACGGGTATCCACGGAGACTGCCGGGACGGTGCTTTTCATGATAGTGCCATCATTCAGGGCTAACCAAATGTATCCTTTCACACCTTCGACAATGCCGGTCACTTCGGCATTAAGATTTTGTGACACCCGGCTGTACATGCTATCGCTGATATCGAACTTCACCACTCCGCCGCCGAATGTACCTACCCAGAGAATCCGCTGTTCGTCGTCCCAGAGCAGACTCGTCATGTTATTCTCAATACCCGAATAGAAAGCCTTTTCATTCGGCGTCAACGGCGTCAGCGTGAAGGGGCTTTTACTCAAATCCTCTTCCTCAAAGCACAATTCAAACAATCCTTTCGGGGTTGTCAGGTAACAAGTTTGTTTGTCCTTGAACACCATGTCGGTAATGTCCGAATTTGAAAAGCCCGCCTTGTCCATCCCTTCTGCCGAAAACATGCGTTCTTCGTTTGTCCCGGATTCATGGCATATAAAATCATTCCCGGAACCGCAAATCCACAAATAACCGTGTTGCCAGAACAACTCGTTCACCACGTTGTATTCCCCAATCACCGAATTTCTTTTGTTCATCAGGTCGAGGCGCATCACTTTCTTCCGGTCGACGGAGAAGTACAGGTGCGTTTCTTCGTCCGTACAGATGTCATCCACGCTTCCTTTCACCAAAGGCGTTTCTTTCAATGTACATTGGATATAATCATCCCCGTTTTCCGTCTTGCGTACAGCGGACGATTCGAACAACCCCTGCGAAGTAGCCAGATAAAGGATGCTTTCGTTCCAGTACAAGTCGTGAATCTCTTTCGGATTGAATGATTTGTCGAAATACACAGGCAGAAACTTCTCGGCGTCTTTATCAAAACAGGCAATTCCTCCCTGGTAAAGTAGGGCATAGAATAAGCCGTCGGGCGTTTCATGGATAGTTTTTACAGCTTGGTGCAGGGGAGTGGAAAGGGAATCAATGCTCATAATGAGCGGATAGTCATGGAACCTGAAACCGTCATAACGGGAAAGGCCCTTGTCGGTGGAAAGCCAAACGAAATCGTCGCTTCCATAACAAAGGTCATATATAGTGTTATTATAAAGTCCGTTTTTGATTACCGTCTGGGTCAACTCCCAATGCGTATCCGCAGAATGTGCGGAACATACCGGGTAAAAAGACGATAACAGCAATAACAGAAAAAACATTTTCTTCATAAAACTATATCTGAACTACAGCGAAGCGCAACTCCGCAATTTTGAATTATAAATTTTGAGTCCACTTCAAAAAGTGCGTTTTAGCACTTTTACCCCCTTTCAGAAGCTTCTGTAGGGCGTTATTTTCTGATAAAAGACTTTTTGAAGTAGACTCAATTTTGAATTATGAGTTTTGAATTATGAGGTTCGAATTATAAGTTTTGAATTACCATACTGCCCAATTGCGCATCCATTCAAAATTCAAAATTCATCATTCAAAATTCAAATAGCAGTCGTAAAGGTATTATATTTTACACCATCAAGATACAATAGAGGCATTAAAAAACGTTTTTATCTGTTTTTTTAGAGAATATTCACTATTAAAGCGTTACAAATGCGGCGGATGCGTGTGTTTGGTGGTAGTTGGTGGTAAGTAGTAAGTAGTAAGTAGTTAGTAGTAGGTAGTTGGTAGTTGGTAGCTGGTGGCTGGCTTTAACCAAATTCTGCATTCTTATGAATAGGCTGAAATAATTATGAATTCCAAAATAAACAAAAAAAGGCTTCCATAACTTGGAAGCCCCATTGTTTTGTCAAACAATAGTTCGTCATCACGACGCACATATCTTTAAAAAGTAGCAGCAGCCATTTCTTGGGTAACTCGATCTACTGCCACCTTTATCTTATCATACTGTTTTTGTCCGGCAACTGCAACCCCCGATGTATATCGCCGCATCAATGATGGATTTATACCAGCCAATTCTGCAATCTTAGTAACGTTCAAGAAAGAGAAATAGTTGAAAAAAGACTGTATATCATACTTATAGGTAAATTCCAGTTCCGGTATTTCTTTACCCTCTTCTTCTAATATATCTTTCATATCCGCATAAGCCTGCATCATATCCTTTTTAGCAAGTTCAGCCGTATCACCATAACCAGCCAAACCAAATCCCGGTAATTCATCTTCTACAAAACAGGAAAAATATCCATCTGAAGATTTTTCCATAAGCACAGTAACATTCTGTTTCATAATATTCCTCACTTTCTTGGATAAAGGTAGCAGGGTATCCCTGCTACCTGTTTTGTCCTACAAACAAATCTCATTATTCAGTATTGAAAAGAAGTGTAGGGGTTAAACCCCCAACACTTTTCTCGCCTTACGTTCCAGTCCTTTTGGTACTTCTTTGCTTCCATGTCTCGGTAACGAGAATTTTTCTTTCGTTATCGGACTGAACCAAATATCGTGTTCAGCACCATGTCTAAGAATGTAACATCCAGCTGCGGTTAATTCCGCATAAAAACTGTTGTACTTCATAATGTATGAGAACTATTTGTTTGACTCTACAAATGTAGCGTTTATGCTACAATTCCCCAATAAAGGTATAGCTAATTTTCTATATTTAAGAACTATTAATACTATGTGCCCCTCCGAAACTTTATCTTTGTTCTATGAAAGTGAAAAAACAAAAGGAAGGAGTTGAGGCTATGGCAAGTAATTATATTCGTTTTGACTGGGCAATGAGACGCTTGTTGTGCGCTACCACCAACTTTGCAGTACTCGAAGGCCTTCTCACTACCCTTTTACAGGAACCTATTACCATTCTACAACTATTAGAAAGCGAATAGGAAGAAAAGTTTGATAAGTATCATCGTGTTGATATGTTTGCCGAAAATTCCAAAGGAGAGTTAATCTTAATTGAAGTGCAGAATAACAACGAATATGCTTACTTTGAACGCATATTGTTTGGAACATCTAAACTGGTAACCGATTATATCAATCGAGATGGAGAAAATAAAAAGGTGTCTAAAATATATTGTGTGAACATTCTCTACTTCTCGTTAGGTCATGGCAAGGACACCGTCTATCATGGTAAAACTGAATTCCGCGGTGTACACGACGGCGACATCCTGGAGTTGACCCCTTTTCAACGGCAAACATTCAAAGTAGATGCAGTAAGCCAACTCTATCCCGAATACTACATTCTCAAAGTGAACGACTTTAATAATGTCGCCAAAAGCCCGTTTGACGAATGGATATATTACCTGAACACGGGTGATATTCCGGACAATGCCACTGCCCCAGGAATGAATGAGGTACGCGAACACTTGAAGATCGCACGTATGACCCAGGATGAACTGAAAGCCTATTACCGCCATCTGGACAATATTGTGATTCTTCGTGACAATATATATACGGAACGTGCGGAAGGACGCGCAGAAGGACATGCAGAAGGGATTGAAAAAGGACGTGCAGAAGGACGCGCGGAAGGAATTGAAGAAGGAATTGAGAAAGAACGTTTTTCCAATGCCCTTAAAATGAAAGCCAAAGGTTTGGATACTGCCATTATCTCCGACATCACAGGGCTTAGTTGCGAAGAGATAGACAGATTATAACAGTGATGATAATTTACCTTTTAGTTGGAGATAAGAAAAGTACCTCTGAAATATAATATAGCGGATAAATACCGAATAATCTGATTATTTTTCATTTTCATTATAAGCAGTCGTAGCGATATTATTTTTTTGCGCCACTAAAATAAAATTCAGAAAAATAAAATATTTGATAGAAATATATATCTTTGTACCGAATAACATGAGCATGTGAAATATGGATATTACAATGAAAGGTTTCCATGGGACAGATAAGGCTCTTGTTGGTAGTATATTAAAAGAAGGATTAGTGCCATCTATAGGTGATGAAGAATGGTTAGGTGATGGAGGCTATTTTTTTGCTGATGGAATTAGTAACAATCCATTATTGCAAGCAAAACAATGGGCAATTGTGAATTCATGGGACAATCTTCGGAAGCGAAACAAATATCCGTTTTATGCTGTTTTATGTGGTACAATAGTTGTGTCAGAAGAAAATTTTCTAGATTTGACACACCCTGATGGAGTTGAGATTTTGGAATATATTCAAAATCAATGCATAAAAAAACTATTAGCGAAACGTGATATGCAGAGATTGAGGTATGTTGATGGTTTCTTGATTAACTTTGCAAGAGGAGAAAAGATAGTTGATGTGCAAGTTGTAAAAGCTAACTGTTATATTCAGTTGACAAAAGAGGAAAGAATCTATAAGATTTCAAGACGAATTCCTAATTGTACAATTTGTACTGTTTATGATCCCTCTAAGAATATTACCAATATGGAACAAGTTGAACATGGGAGGATACAATTATGAAATTGAATGATAAACTGAAACAGAAAATCGACTCTTATTTTGCCAACATATCGGCAGATGAGTTATATGATACGCTTTCTAAGAAATATGGGTTCTTGGACGTTGAATCTGTTGATGAGTTTAATGATACTGGCGTAATCTATGAAGGACTGTATAATAACTGTAAAAGCATTGATTACAAGTTTCTTAAAAATCTACATATTGACAATGTGGAATATTTGGATTATACAACTTATTACTATAAACAAGACATTGTGACCACTGGAGATTCTCTTAAGGAGTCTCTTGAATCACATGAAGATAATACTTCAATTCCTCTAGCAGCATAGATAAAATGAAATTGCAACTAAAAGAGTGGAAAGCTAAAGATATTTCTTTTAAAGTAAAAGAAAACGGAGAAGGATATGAGGAAGAGAAGAATTCTTTTGATTTATCTATGGGACATTTTTTCCCAAAAGATCAACCTAAAGAATTTGGTATTGGCCTTCGCGTTAATATTAACGACAACGAATTTGATTTAATTGTAGAGATGGTCTTCTCATTCAAGTTAGATCGAGAAGTTGACGACGAGTTTAAAGAATCTGATTTCATTAAGATAAATGCACCTGCAATAGCCTTTCCTTACTTACGTTCTTTTATCTCTAATTTGACTTTACAATCTGGTTTTCCACCAATCATATTGCCGTCGGTCAATTTTGTTCAATTGGCAAAAGAAAAAACTTCCAAGTAGATATTATTGAATTATGAATTATGAATGGTTATGCAGGGTGGGTGCGCAGCTCATTCATAATTCATAATTCAAAATTCATCTCGAAAGCCCAAGATGATACATCCCCTTGCCTGACTCAAAGTTATAGCTCCCTTCAAGAACCACCTGCACCTTCACCAGTTGATTATCCCGGTCGCTTACACGGAAATAAAGGTAAGCAGTGGAGTTGAACACACTTTCGCCGTCGGCGGTTGTTGACAGAGAAACACCGTATCCTTCCCAGCCGAACAAACTCGTAGAAGAAGAATACGTAGTACCCACATAATATACACTACCCTTGTCGATATTGAAATTCAGTGCGACAGACAAATCAAATTGTCCTACGAAAGCTCCGTTATTCGTCTGGGCGCGGTATCCGGCGTTCATCTTCACCGTTTCCCTGTCACTGCCGTTGCTGTAAAACCCTTCGGAGATTTCCAACTCACACTCACGGGCAGTATTCCCGCTCCGGCGAAGCGCTTCCAGTACACTTCCCATTTCCTCTGTGGTAACAGAAGGCACATCACTAATATCCTTGCTTGGAGTTGCCATTTGAATGCCATACGTAGATACCATCGATTCAAAACTGGAAGCATTGTTATCAAAATCATCGTTTTCCGTGTTGGAACATGCGGCAAAAGTCAGTGCCAATATACTTGCGAAAAAGAATTTTATAGGTTTCATGCCAATCATTTATATCATTTATTGTTTAGGTTTAGACTTATTCGGGAAGTTACCATCAGTTTTTTAGCTACTTTAACTATTTTAGCCGCTTACGAAGCGATAACTTCTTTTTTCCTCTATATATACCAAATACGTGGCGTTTTGTTCACCGTGAAAGATCATTTTAAGGGAAAAATGAATGAATTACCACTATTTAATGAATGAAACACGGTTTAAACAAGCGAAAAACCAACTTATACAAGTTTTAAAAAACACATGCGGGGTGAATAATTCACAGCCTCCGGCTTATTAAATACCACTGAAAAAGCGGAAAAAATAGAAGAATTTACCATTTAGCATATATTCTCTATATATATACATTTGCAGCCGAAAACAATATTTGTCGTACCAATGAAAAAGAAAAGAATCTTATCCCTATGCATGGGTTTGTTTTTCTCTACCTTATTATATAGCCAGATGGTGGGCATCAAAACCAATGTCGTTATGGATGCGCTACGAATCATCAATGTTGGAGCTGAAATCGGTTTAAGCAAGAAAATGACTTTGGATTTGTATGCTAATTACAATCCATGGGAATACAAGGAACTCCAGATGATGAAGATGCTTGCCCTCCAGCCCGAACTGCGCTATTGGTTCTGCGACAGATTCAACGGTCATTTTGTGGGAGCGCACATTCATGGAGGGGTATATCAGGCTGCCGGCATTGATATGCCCTTTGGCATTTGGCCCGACCTGAAAGACCACCGCTTCAAAGGTCACTTCTATGGTATGGGTGTTTCCTACGGTTATCAATGGATTCTGAGCAAGCGCTGGAATCTGGAAGGAAACATCGGATTCGGTTATGCGCGTGTCAAGTACGAACAGTTCGAGTGCAAGACCTGCGGCGACAAAGTAGGCGAGGGGCATAAAAACTACGTAGGCCCCACGAAAGCCGCTCTCAGTTTAATCTATGTATTTTAAAAGCAAACAAAACAATATGAAAAAGATAATATGTATCTTCTTCGGCCTGCTGCTTGTACTGGGTGCGAAAGCGCAGACGCTTTACAACAACCAGGTACGTATAGAGAAGCAATCTGTCACGCGCAATGAAGATACCAACCTATTGAGCATCGACATGGACATTGTGATGCAGGAAAACCTCGACCTGACATCCAACCATGTTGCTATGCTCATCCCTTTCCTCGAAGCCAACGGACGCACCAAAGTACTGCCCCCCATCGTGGTTTACGGACGCAAGCGCGAGATTGTGCACCAGCGCAACAATACCGATATGGTTCCCGAAGACGCCTACGTAGTCATGCGCCGCAAGCGCCACGAAGAGCAGACGGTGAATTACCGCCAACAATTCCCCTTCGAGGCATGGATGCGCAATGCCGCAGTGAAACTGAACATCGACGTATGCGGCTGCTGCGACCTGAAGGAAGAAGGCGCCCTGCTCAGCACCGGTGAAGAAATCACCCGGATGGACTTTGCACAAGTCAAGATCAACCCCGTTGTATCTTATATCGTGCCGCAGGCGGAAGCCGTGAAGCGCCGCGCCATAGAAGGGAACGCCTTCCTGGATTTCCCGGTCAACAAGATAATCATCTACCCCACATACCGCAACAACACCATCGAACTGGCCAAGATACGCGCCAGTATCGACAGTGTGCGCAACGATGACAAGACCATAATCACCGGTATCAAGATTCACGGTTACGCCTCGCCCGAAGGCGGTTACGCCAACAACACCCGCTTGGCAAAGGGCCGTACGCAATCGTTGGTGGACTATGTGACCAGTTACTATAAATTCGACCGTAGCCTGATAACTTCCGATCACACCCCCGAAGACTGGGCGGGCTTCCGCAAATACATCGTGGATTCTTCCTTTGAGAAGAAAGACGCAATCCTGAAACTGATGGATGACACCGGTCTGAATCTTGACAAGAAGGAACGCCAGATAGCCCAAATGGTTGGGCCGGCAGTGTATCGCAAGATACTGGACGACTGCTACCCGGCTCTGCGTCACTCCGATTACACTATTAACTATACGGTGCGCGGGTTCACGGTAGAAGAATCCAAAGACCTCCTCAAGAAATCTCCGCACTTGCTCAGTTTGCAGGAAATGTACCGGATAGCCGAAACCTACCAACCGGGAAGCGAAGAGTTTAACGAGGTGTTCCGGATAGCTGTCGATACTTTCTCCAATGATCCTATTGCCAACCTCAATGCCGCAGCCATGGAAATAGAGAAAGGCGACCTGTCAACAGCCAAAGAATACCTTGCCAAAGCAGACCCGCAGGCAGGCGAAACCCTGAACAACCTCGGAGTCATTGCCCTGACGGAAGGCGACCTGGATGCTGCCGAAAGATATTTCAATGCCGCAAAAGCCGCCGGACTGACGACGCAGCCTGATGCGAATCTGAGGGAGTTAAAGAAGAAAAGGGTATATCCCGTGGATTAAACAAGTAGAATGATATGCAGACTATCCGTTGTTTAAGGGATGTACAGATTATCCGTCGTTTAAGGGATACACAGTATTCGTCGTTTAAGGGATGCACAGACTATTCGTCATCCTGATCGCAGTCGAAGGATCTCTTCTCCTGCGTTTATACAGAGTGATAAATACCAACGTCGATAACATACAATATTTCAGTGATTATATATACTAAATTTTATGAACAATTTTTTAATTAAAAAACAAATGAGAAAGAACATTTTTTGTGCCGCATTGGCACTGATTGGTTTGGCTTCATGTAATAATGAAGCAGATCTCGTGTCTCCTGATCCGTCAGGTGAGACAGTTTACATGCAAGTGGCGGTTAGTTTACCGTCCAGTGGGCAGACAAGAACTACTAGTCCTTCATCTACTACTGAAATCGGAAAGGATGTTGAGAACAAAGTAAGCTCTCTGACGGTGTATCTTGTTAATACATCCACAAATGTTATGTCATCACCGATTCCTGCAAGCACCTCCGGATTGCAAGCAAACGGGTACTACACTACAAATCCGTTTCCCACTACAGCCCTAACAAAAGGTGATACATACAAAGTTTATGTGGTGGTGAACGAAGGTACGACAATTACTGGAGTGAATGATGGCAAAACGGTGTCGGATATCAACTTTAAGAGTACTGGTTCTATAGCAGAAGCTGATAAATTTATGATGACTGGTGTGGGTTCTGGAACTGTGACAGTCGATCGAGAACTGCCAACATACACCAAAGATAATCCTTTCGATGCGGGTTTGGTTAAGGTTGAACGTGCGGTTGCACGTTTTGACTACAAGCAAGGTGTAGTAGATGACGCGCACAATGTGGATGCTGCTACGATTACCATTAAGAGCGTTGCATTGATCAATGTCAGCAACTCTTTCTATTACTTCAAACGAGTTTCGGACGACGGAAGAATGGACGGTCTAAATATGGCAATCGGTGGAGCCGAGACAGCTACCAACTATGTTATTGATCATAACTGGGATACCAAAACTACTTCAGGAACCTATTTCTTGAATTACATGACTGGGGCATTACCCTACGGTGGTGCAACTTACACCGAACTTGTGTCGTTGAGTGACGAAGATAACACATGGGAAGGAGGCGAAGCAAGCTTGGACAAAGGCGGATACAAAATTTGGACATACTGTACGGAAAATACGATTGCAGCACCTACTTCCAAGCAGATCAATGGTCTTTCAACAGGTGTTGTATTCAAGGCTCAGATAACGGGCGGAGCTTTCAATGCAGCCGATGATGGAGACAAAGTGTATATTCTCCATAACAAAGTTGTCGGCGATTGGACAGCTGTTCTGGCAAGTGCCGATACAGATGTAAAAAATGCAATAGCAGGACTTGATCCAGACGAGACTAAAAATACTCCTGCTACTCTTCAAAATGCAGGATTCACCCGCTACACTGCGGATGCTAGTGGTAACTATTATGCTTATTACATCTATTGGAATCAGCATAACAACAATGGCAATCCGGATGCAATGGGCGCTATGGAATTTGCCGTTGTGCGTAATAACGTGTATAAGCTCTCTGTAACAGAGATTACCAAGTTCGGCCATCCGAACGATCCAATTAATCCGGATCCAACAGATCCCGATCCTGATCCAGAATATCCAGTTCCAACAGATCCAGATGAAGATGAAAACATTTACATGAAAGTAAAAGTTGAAATTCTACCTTGGACCGTACGTGTAAACGACATTCAATTCTAAATAGCAACAACTCTCTGAGAGTGTGTCAACACTAAGGCATACTATCAAAAAGATATTTCTCATCCGCAGATGATGCGGATAACACAGATTTAGGTTTAAAATAAATCCGCGTAATCTGTGTTATCTGCGGATGAAAGATAGTACATACCATCTTTTGATGCACCCTCTTTTTTAAAACATTCACTGAAATAATAAGAAACGGACTTCCGCATAAGAAGTCTCAAAACCAATACGTTTTTTCAGATAAGACATACGTTTCTCAGAAGCATTAACAACAAAAAGAATGAAACGAATATTCACTTATATACGAAAACAAGCAAACCGGATACTTCTTATCACCATATTGGGTGGTACAATGGCATCATGCGATACTGTCCTCAATTTTGACGAAGGCGATTGTACCATCGAATATTATGTTAAGTTCATATACGATCATAATATGGACTGGGAAGACTATTTTGCTCGCGACGTGAAAACCGTAACATTATATGCGTTTGATGCGAATGGAAACCTGGCATATCAGAAAACAGAAGAAGGAGAAATGCTGGCGGATGGAAGTTATGCCATGAAAGTGGAGTTGGACGACCTGCAATACCGCTTTATTGCCTGGGCAGGACTGGACGACCAGTCTTTCGGGTATCCCCAGCTGACGCCCGGCGTATCTAAAATAGACGAC
This sequence comes from Bacteroides sp. UBA939, assembly GCF_002293435.1. Lineage (GTDB taxonomy): Bacteria > Bacteroidota > Bacteroidia > Bacteroidales > Bacteroidaceae > Bacteroides. Next base: position 13,392 of record NZ_DBDF01000095.1, read on the forward strand.
CTGAAAGTAATAGCTTTTCGCAAAACCGTGACACGCGCCGAAGGCGAAGAAGACATGTACATCGTGGAAGATGTCTTGTCGCCCCTTTGGCACGGAGAAGTGACGCCCATCGTTGAAACCCGGAGCACCACCGGCACCGCCAAGCGCGAATACATAACAATTCCACTCATTAAAAATACAAATACGATTCGTGTAAACGTTGTTCAGAGAACAGCATCAGCAACCAGAGCCATCACCGGAAGCACATTCAGCTATGCCATCTACGACGACAACGGCCACATGAATTATGACAATACCCTGCTCGACGACAACCTGCTCACCTATTTGCCTTATAGCCCCCCGCAAGAGGGTAATATCCTCACTACATCCTATCCGGATGGCAGACCGGGAGTGACGGCAAATCTGAGCGTGGCGCGTCTGCTTACCACCCAAGCCCCGCGGATAAGCATAAAGAATTCGGCGGGCGAAGAGCAGTTTCCGGATCAGTTGGACTTGATTCCCTGTATCTGGGAGGTGTGGAACGAACACTATCGTAACCGGATGAGCTTTCAGGAATACTTAGACAGAGAAGATGAATTTGAAGTTGACTTCTTCGTTGATGAAAACCTCTCCATGATTACCACTGTGATTGAAATAAACGGATGGATAGTCCGTCTCAATACGATTGATTTTTAAAGAAGCTGAATAATGAAACGCTTTAAACTAACATATTGCCTTTTGGTTGTACTCATGTCGGTAGTCTGTCTGCCGGGATGCGTGCAGGATGAGCCTGGCGAAACTCCGGAAGAGAAGCCGTCTCAGGAGGTTAATGTCCAACTGACGTTGTTGCTCAGTATGCCGTCGGCGGCGGGGACGCGTGCGCCGGGGGATCCGCTACATTCGGGGACAGATGAAGAAAATGCCTGCAATAAACTCACCTTGTTTATAGTAGATACCAACAACGGAGCGAAGATACAACATTTTACACAGACAGGAACATTTGTGAATGATCAAACCATACCTTTTACTATAAAAACTTCTTTAGGTGGGAAGAAGGTATTTGTTGCAGCCAATATGGACGACGATTATATTGACGCTGTAAAAGCAGCCTTAGACCATAATCCGGCAATAACAATAGCTGATATTGTAGATGTTGCTTCGCCTAACGATTTTCTGATGACAGGACAAGCAGTCCTTGCCGGCACTACCGAAGAGGATATTGAAATTGAAGCAAGTACTACGAATTATAATGTTGAGGTAAAACTGACCAGGGTAATGGCGAAGGTGTTGCTGACTTGTACTACAAAGACATATAATAATACAGAATACCTATTCGGTTTTGCCCCAAATGATGGGGCTTCTTCTATCGGATATATCCGGTTGGAGCATGTACACTACATTCTGGAGACAACCAATAAAAAGTTCTTCCCTTTTGAGAAAGGAACTAATACTGATGCTAATGTAGACCCGAACTTCTTGATGAGTACTACATTGCCCGGCGATTTCTTCGGTGCAACCATTGATGCAAAAGATGGGAAAGCGGCCGTGAAATATGATGAGTCCAAGTTATTCAATAACTCCAATCGGTACACCGATGGTATCTATTGTCTGGAAAACACAATAGATATAGATGAAGATTATTCGAGCAATCCGGATAAACCGAAACAGGTAGGTACTTATTTAAAGATAGCAGCTAAGTTTACGCCAAAGTATTTATTCGGAAACAGAGACGGTGTAAACCCAGACCAGTATCACCAAGGCCTTACTGAGTCTGTTTCTATTGGCATGTACATGAATAATGTTACGCTGTCTCATGATTTTGTTATGCCTGATGGAACTGTATGGCCTCAAGGCACACTGTTGCCTAATGAAACTTTCTTTACTTGCAAAAAAGCGCCGGATGGTAAGTACATGAATGTTAATGCGAAAGATATGTGTTATCCCAATATAGATGCTGGAATAAAATATTTATCAACATACTATGGTCTCACGGTTACTCCTGCCGACTTCACTATTCATTTAGGTAGCTTGCAGTACTACGAAACCTTTGTAAACTCACCAACTGTTTTTGATGCATCATCAGGTGTAGTCCGCAACAATTATTACATCCTTAATATTACGAAGATTACTCCCCAGTTAACAGAAAAGACAATTGAAGTGAATACCGTTGTACTCGACTGGGAAGATAAAGGAACCACCACCATTGATATTGAGACCATTGGTAACCATACCACGAACTAAAAAAAGGAGGACAGGAAAATGAAACAACTAAAACATACCCTATTCGCCATACTCTTTCTGAGCGCAGCTATCTTCAATAGTTGCAACACCATATTGGACGATGCGGATAACATCCCAACCGAACAGGAACAAATACAAGTGGGAATTACCCGCGCTGCCGGAACCTACTCCGGACGCTTGCTGTTTTGGACAGGTGCATATACAATGACAAGTCCGTGGCTCGTGGAGGAATTGTCAGATCTGAATGCTTACGAATCAACAAAATACAATACCGGAGAATATTATCCAAGCAACAATTCCATAGTATACGCCACCGGATACTCTCCTTCTCCTTCTCTTTCTTCGGATATAAGTACTTCCGATAACCTGACGCTGACTTTGCCGGCAGGTAGAGCCGGTTTTGTTGACGTTTGCACCGCCGCCGGCATCATAACCGGTAGCCGTTCCACTCCTTTCTCTGCCAGGATGGAATTTGAACATACCTTGACCAAGATTCATTTCACGGTTGAACGCGACCCGACTATGGAGGGAATACGCGACGTGAAAGAAATTACTCTTACCATTCCCAGGAAATACCTGCCGACAACGTGGACGTGGAACGGATCGGTTTATGAGGTAGATTATTCAGAGCCGGCAACAACAGACTTAACGCTCACACATCCGGATATCATAATCGGAACAGGAAAAAGGGAGGATTTTATAGAAGGAGAAGGAATCGTTTATCTGATGCTGCCTACCGGTAATACAGGAAAGTTAGAAGATATAGTTGTGACAGCAGATATTCTTCTCAGCAGCAGCACCGGTGTTGACAGACAGATAAACGAAACAATAACGATACCATTATACGATGAAAATGGCGACCAGCTAACAGGAGATGCTCTGCCAGGCGAAGCATACACAGTGAGTTTTAATTTCAAGCAAGACTCTTTCACCCTCATTGCCCGCGCGCAAAGCTGGGAACCGGGAGGATTGATTTATTTGCCGGTTAACCCCTAAACCCTTAACCTCATAAGACAATCAAAACAATCAAAGCAACCATTAAGAACTGATAGATAGATAAGATGAAAAAGAACCTAATATACAGCATAACCTCGGCAGTAATGGCTCTCGTAGTTATTTCGTGCACTGATGAAACGTCCGAACAGGGTATCGGCAAAGGTGACGGTATATTCCGGTTGTCCTCTGATAAAGGAGTGTTTACACGTGCCACGGGAGGTGAACGAACTTTTGGCGAAGAAACCGTTTATCAGATTTACGCTATAGTAGGAACGGATTTTAGTGCGAATTATTTAAGAGATCAGGTAATTACTGATGCTTCCTTAAAAGGAACCCCCTTGGTAGGAACAGAATCTGACAATGCAACCATTGAACTTGATGACACTCAAGGCCCAATAAACAACAAGTTCGGAGGAAGAACTCTGAATTTTTATGCTGTTACGGATAGTACCACTACTCCGGTGGCTGTTAATTCGGCTAACGATCCGCCAACATGCAGTATTGCGTATCCTAATAACCCATTAATTGAATTACCTAAATTGCCTAATTTGATGTGGGCAATGAAAGAGAATCAAGATTATAAAAACTCCGGCGTTATCAAATTACCGTTCAAGCATACATTGGCTAAACTGAACTTGTATGTGATGAAAAGTAGTGACTATGCCGGTGATAAAGTCGTTCTGAACGAAATCTCCTTAACAGATTATCCGTCGGGTGATTTGAATATGCTGACCGGGAAATACAATCCGTCGGCAAGTAGCGATAGAAGGAACAGAGATGTAACGGTGTATTCGTCAGGTGTGCAGGTAGTTGAAACAAGCGCTAAGTCTGTATTATTAGATCCGGCTAATCTTGAAAGCCAAATCTCTCCATTGATATTTCCGACGAGAAAAGAAAATATAGATGAAGTTGATAGAATTGACCATTCTATGTGGGTCACAGTTAAAGGAATTATAAATGAAGGAACTCCCGGAGAACAAGAGATTGACAAAGATATTGAAATCACCTCTACATTAGCCGAAGGAACAGGCGATGCAACTACCACAAAAGTACTTCCATTTATATTCGAAAGCAACCACGAATATGACTTGGTAATCACCATCACAAACGGTTCATTGATAGTAACCATTGTTCCAAGACTTTATGAATGGATTCCGGACGAAACGGATTTAGCAGACAATGAAGTTAAAAGCTCAATGACTATTGGTGGTATTACGTGGATGGACAGAAATCTGGGGGCTACCAGCGGTGACCCAATGGCAAGCGACCAGGCGTGGGAAAATAGCCGGGGGTATTATTATCAGTTTGGGAGGAATATTCCGTTCTATATACCAAGAAAGATAGATCCCAATAATATAGATCCCATTACCAATAAGAATATAGAATATGCACCGTCTCATGAAGACTGGCATTTATCTGAATCAATGCCATATCCTTTTATTCCGGGAAAAAAGCTCGAAGACGGTGCTACTGCAGCAGCACCTGTGTTTCTAGTTTATAATTATGACTCATGGAAGGTTCAAACCGGATGGGACGAAAATACTGGGAATACAGACGTAGCTCAATATCCAACGGAAATAAGTAAACAATTCAATTTCTTTTTCTATAATGGTAATAATGTCTGTTGGGATTTCAATCCTTACTTAGATACCAATTTCTATACTAAAGCCAGTTATTTCAATTATAGCAAAAGAAACTGGTTAACAAATGCAAACCATCCTTGCCCTAAAGGATGGCGCATACCAACGAGAGAGGAGTTTCAACTTGTTATTCCTACAACAGAAGATGCGGGAGATATACCTTTTAGACGTGCAGATCGTCTAGGAAAAGAAACTTATATAGTAACAACAACGGGCGACCCAGAAGTAGGCTCTACTTCTGTCTATGTAGGTGTAAATGCAGAAGTTGTTGATTGGGCAGAAACTGAAGTCGGTGTAACTAACTCAATTTATGCCCTTAAGAGAATGGGTACAGACAATGCCTACTTCTTAAGATGGCATATAGAGAGAGTTAATGGAGGACGTGAGATACCTAATGAAAACATCACTGTAAGTCCAAATGATAAAGCAGACCCTTATCGCAATGTATTAGTAATATCCAGATATCCGGCAACAAGCAGTAGCACATTGCATAATGATGCAACAAGTGCTGATGTTAAAGGCTATGTAAGAAATGCTGCCGAATGGGCTCATCCTGTAGAGCAGATTAAATTACCGCTTTCAGGATATATACACACTGGGGATGAAGGAAAAAATGGCTCAAATACAAAACGTCCTGCTCTTATCTACAGTGGAGCAGAAGCTGTTTATTGGACAAGTACCTGTACGAGCGGAGTAGATGGATATCATTCGGTTCGTATGAAATTCTCCGGTAATGACGAAGATAAGCAAATAAAGATGTTTGGCAGTGAGAATCGTGCTAACGGATGTATGATACGCTGCGTACGTGACACGAAAGCTGATTAAGGGAACAAAACAATAATAAGTAAAGTTATGAAATCAATATATAAAGTAGTATTTCTTTTTATACTTGCAGCCGTATCTCTGACGGCATGTGAGCAAGACGAAGCGCAGGAATCGAGGGAGGGGAAAGTAGCCATCATCCCCCAACTGGCGGGCATGTATGTCGTTACTCCGGGTAATGGGACGAAGACACGTGCCGCTAATCATGAACATTTGAGTACAATTATCAATCTGCCTGAGGGGGCTACCTTGAGGCTGATAGCTCAAAAAAACGGTGAGACATCTCCTACAATCCAAGATTACGTAGTGCGCACTTCCGGTGGAGGTTCGCAGTCGCTGTATCCTTGTACAATAGATGATGCAACCGGTGAAGTTGATCCGGATAGCGAAAGTAAAGATCCGCTGTATCTGACTTCCGGAGATTATACGTTCAGAGCCGTATCTCCGGCGCATAAATTCAATAAGACGAACAGCACAATAACTATTGGTAATGGTGAATCGGTGGTAGCCAACAACAGTAAATGGACTCAAACCGAACCAACTTCAATTAATGTTGCTGCAACTGCAAGCCAGGTGGTCCTGTTAAAACCAATGATGCAACTCACCGCACGCATGACATTCACGATAGCAGAGGGAGCCGGCGTATCGGCTTTATCAGTGATGCAGGATGGTATTGAAATAGACGGGATTAGAGAAGGAACTGTTGAATTAGACTATAGTACCGGCCTCGATTCGATTGCCGCTATAATAGCGAATAATAATGAACGCATTTATATCAAGGAAAAAGACATTATTGTGCAAGACAAAAGCATCAGAGGTGAAGTCTGTTTATTACCCATTGACAATCGTCCTTATCACATGACTATTATCCTCAACTTACTGGTAAACGGAGTACCGACACAATTCACTTACTCCATTGTAGATAAAATACTCTATGCCGGATACTCGTACGACTACATAGTGACTGTGAATGTGAAAGATCATATTACCGTGGCAAACTGGCAGGAGACTTCATGGTCGACAATTGTTTCGCCACAACCATAACCATAACCAGTGGACAATAAACTGTTACCGGATAATTACTTGTTGCCGGATTAACGAATCAAACGTATAAAAACAAACTGTTATGAAAATAGATACATATATACTCCTTCTGTTGAGTAGTTTGCTGTTAGCGGCTTGTACGCAAGACAACGATTGGACGGGTGAAAATCCTGAAACTCCCCGGAAAGGAACAGTGCGCCTGAACTTGCAAAGCGCGTCAATAAGCGTAGATACCCGTTCTACCACTCCGCAAGACCCACAGACGGATAACCCGATGTACGACCTCTGCCTGTTGCACTACAACTTTGAAGGACAGCTTGTTGAAGTGCAGACTGAAAATTTTCGAGGACAAGGGGGGAATCCTGATCAACCGGAACTTAGTTATACATGGGATATCCCACTGACAATAGACCCGCAAGGAAGAGCGGAAACCATTTGCTTAATAGCCAATATGGAGGGACGCTATCCGACGTGGCCCGTACGATTGGCTGAATTGAAAGAAAAGTATGTAGATTTGGATTATAATGCTGCTAATGGCATGATTGCGGATAGACGCATGTATATGTTCGGCTATTATGAAGGACCGGTAACGGACGAAGCGGATATTCATATCCTGATGGGGCGTATGGCGGCGGCTGTTAAGTTTGTGATTACTGCTCCGGATGTGGCTCCTGTCACCCTTCCTTCTTTAAAAGTTATCGGAATCGAGATACTGAATCGCCCTTCCCAAAGTTATTTTTACCCCAACCCTTCAGCCAATTTGAGCTTTGAAGACTTTTCAGAGCCATCATTTACATTTGCAGCAAATAATGTGATCACTAACAACACCGAAGAATTAATCTACTACTATCAAATAGGAGAAAACATATCGCCTGTGGTGGATTTAAGCGCATCGCCTGCGGTGGATAATCGGACGAAAGTGAGAATAAAGGCTGAGTATGGTAATCTTGGGGAAAAAACCTATATCGTTGATTTAGGTTGTGACCCACCGACCGTACCCGAAGCCGACCGTAATTATTCCCTCTACCGTAACAACAACTATACGTTTCACATAGCATTGAAATGATAGTAGTATTGAAATAACAATCTAAACAACATATATATATTACATCATTTTACATTATCGTTTCACATCACATCACATTTAGAACCGTTAAAACGAAAACAAATAAGAGTTAAGAATAATTGGTTATAAGGATGTTGTTTTGTTTGTATCCCTCATATCACTCAGAGACAGCTTGTGAAAGTAGTGCTGAGTGAAGGGATTTTTTTATATAAAAACCTCTTTTCATAAGATTAATTGTACACACACACACATCACATTACCATTAATGAAACCGCAAAACGAACAAGTGATACCAAATATTGTTTTTAAAACACCCTCATAACACTCAGAGGTAGCTTGTGAAAGTTGCGCTGGGTGTGAGGGGTTTCTTTAGAGTCTACTGTTTAGTTTAGATTGAGGGTTCACCGTCTTCACCTTTTTCTGTAATCTACTTATACATGGGCAAAAGCGGGTGAAAGCAGCCTTTTTGCACCCTGCCTGTATGTGCTGTGAAGCGGGGTTCTGCTTTCACCGGTCTTCACATTGGATGTTGGGGAGGGGGAGCGGAGCGGATTGAAGTAGTGATTAGTGATTAAGTAGTTAGTAGTAAGTAGTTAGT
>NZ_DBDF01000126.1 GCF_002293435.1 Bacteroides sp. UBA939
CCCCGCAAGAGGGGAGGTGGTAGGCAGAAAGAATTCCTTAGAGTTATGATTAATAGGTATTTATTTTCCCTACCACCTCCCCCTGCGGGTACTCCTCCTCCCGGGAGGAGGAGAATAAAGATACTACTGATTGTTAACAATATAAACAACATGCGAAACTTGAATAATAGATTTTATTCAGACATATTCCTGATATAGGGAAGTACCGGAAGTTCCGTGAAACCATAGAACTTCCGGGCATTTCCGCCCAGAAACAGTGCTTTCTCGTCTTCGGACAATTCCGGTGATTTCACTATAAAGTCATAAGACATTTTGTAAGTGATAGCCGTAATCGTACGCGGATAATCCGACCCCCACATAAGTTTCTCCATTCCCACCAGCCCGGCAGCTTCACGAATCGCTTTTACCGCACCTTTGAAAGGATAGAATTCATCATTGAAAAGCCAGGTTATCCCCCCGGACTCAATCATCACATTCGGGTGGCGCGCCAACTTTATTTGTTCTTTCCAGTCAGGAAGCGTAACCATGCCAAAATGTCCGACAGCAATCTTCAGTCGAGGACATTCCTGAATAACCTCTTCCATTTCAGGAACTTGCATCGCCCCATCCGCCAGGTCGACGGACAATATTACATTCCGTTCTTCCATAAACCGGAACATCGCCATCATTTCCTCGCTATTCAACATTACCCGTCCTTCTTTCAACAGCAAACGCTGGGCGGGAATCTTGATTGCTTTAAACCCTCGTTCAATCAGTTCTTTCGCCTGTTCCAAAAATCCTGGTTTGCGAAACTCGCACATTCCGCAGACAAAGAAACGGTCAGGGTAGCGGGACATGACTTCTTCCAGGTATTCATTCTGAATGCCATCAATAAACTCCTGCGTAATGACAGCCGCAGATACCTGCGCATAATCCATATTCGACAAAAAAACCTCTGCGCTATTTACTCCGTCTATCATGAAAGGAGGAACCATCTGGCGAACTTCTCCCATAAACAACGAACGCCCGTTCTCCAGCGTCCGGATAGGAAAGCCATCGACCGTTGTATCCTGTCGCAGCCATAAATGGGCGTGCGCATCAATAACCGTATAACTCATAGACTGACCCGTTTTTTAAGAGTTTGCCCAACTTACACGTTGCTGTTCTCCGATGATCTTCCGCACCTCATGGACAAGTTCCCAGTCTATGGGTTCTTTAATGAAAGCGACGTTTTTCTTCACATTCTCCGGATTGGTAGTACTAAAGAGCGTAGTGGCTATCCCGGGATTGCTCACGGAAAACTGCATAGCCAGCTTCTCTATCGGATAATTCTTAGCTTTACAGTATTCCATTGCTTTACGGCAGGCATCTACCAATGGTTTGGGAGCCGGATGCCAGGCAGGAACACCTCGTTCGCTCAATAAACCCATAGAAAGCGGGGAAGCATTGATTACGCCGATTCCTTTCGTTTCAAAATAATCCAGGAAATCAGCCAGCTTATCATCGCAAAGACAATAGTGGCAGAAGTTAAGGACAGATTCAACAGTACCGCATGGGGAATGTTCAATCACCCATTTCAGGTTTTCGAGCTGCAAGTCGGTGATTCCAACGTGTCCTACCATTCCCTTTTCACGCAATTCGACCAGGGCAGGCAGTGTCTCATTAACTACCTGATTCAGGTCGGCAAATTCCACATCGTGTACATTAATCAGGTCGATGAAGTCAATATTCAAGCGTTCCATGCTCTCATAGACACTTTCCGCGGCACGCTTTGCCGAATAGTCCCATGTATTTGCGCCGTCTTTACCGTATCGTCCTACTTTCGTGGAAAGATAATAGCTATTGCGGGGAAGCTCTTTCAGCGCTTTTCCAAGAACAGTCTCTGCCTTATAATGTCCATAATAAGGAGAAACATCAATAAAGTTCATGCCGGTTTCGATAGCGGCAAACACTGCCCGAATGCCTTCTTTCTCTTTCAGATCATGGAATACTCCTCCTAAAGAAGAAGCTCCGAAACTAAGAGATGATACCTTCATCCCTGTCTTTCCGATTTCACGGTATTGCATACACATAAGTTTTATATAGTTTTAGAACCTGTTTCGAGTTTCCTTTTCAAGATTCTATGATTCTTCTTAATTATTTAAATTTCTCTTTACGTTCAAACTTTCCTTCCTCGGTATAGTATTTCCATGTACCCTTAGGTTGGTTTTTTGAATATTTCCCGCGAAGTTTCAATTTGCCGTTTTCATAATATTCACGATAACGTCCGTGGCGTTTTCCTTCTTTCACTTCCACTTCGCTTTTTAAAGCGCCTTCCGGATAGAACTCCCGCAAAACATTACCTTCGAACTTCTCGACATAAAAACGTTGCAATTCGCTCATCAATTCTTTTTCGGTTGCGGTATCTTCATTCACTTCTTCGCTTCCTTCACCTACTTCGCTTACTTCACTTCCTTCACTTCCTTCACCTTCTCCGCTTTCCTCGCCTTCTTCATTTGCTTCATCAACGTCAACCGCTACATCTGCTTCGGGCTTGTACGGACTATAATCCATCACATACTGCAAAGAAGCCGACTGACCATCGCCTGTAATCTGCATTGTCCAGTAAGGGAACGAAAATAGAATTTCCTTATCCGATTGTATCTCTCGCCAAGTAGTAGCGTTCATCATAGGCTTCAACTGGGAATAGAACTTCTGCACATCCGTATATAAGAAAACCGTAGAACCGGAATTCAAATAGGAGAATGCGTTCTTAAAGCCGGGACTATTTCCCAACAAGTTCTTCTGCTCGTAATCCTCCACGAATGAGAGCAGGGACGAAGCTTTGTTGCTGAACACCACATAATCGTCTACGTAAGTATAATATGGCTTCTCGAATTTATCAAACAGTTTTCCAAAGAACAGGCGGAAAAAGCCTTTCATCTCGACGTAGTTAATTTCGAAGTCCTTATAATTGACCGACTTAATCCTGACCGGAGTACGCCGCTTAATCTTCTTTTCAATAAAGTCCATATTCTCACGGGCATCATCTATGCTCTTAGCCCTGATGGCGAGAATAAGTTCAGGCTCACGTCCCAACAGTCCCGGCTCGGATTGTGTAATGGCAAACTCTCCCGACATCCAGCTCAGGAAGTTGTCTTCCAGGGAAATACCGAACAGTTTTTCTATCTTTTCACGGGAACTTTTATAAGTATCGTACATTTGCCGGTCGTGCGCAAACAACGTATTTTCCAGTTCCTTCACAAACGTCAGCGGGTCATCGAAACCTATATTGGTGTAAAGGGCGGTCCGGCCGGATAATATCTCATGCGCCTTCATCGTATGCTTTCCGGAGCTTAACAGGGCGGCGACATAAGGGTTGGCTGTATCCTTCCGCAATGTGTAGCCTTTCACTTCCATCCGGCTGTTGTCCGTATTGAAATAAAGTCCGGCAAAATCCATAGAATTGCTGAACATATCCATATACTCGTTTCCGGCACCCAGATAAATACTCATAAACTGCGGCAGACTTGCATAATTCACAAAGACCTGCACCAGTCCTTTACCGGATACCAGTTTTTCAGCTTCGATAAAGCCATGATTGAGTCCTATTTCAGGCTTATTGCGGGAGTCGATAGCCGCTTCCACGAGCTTGGATGTATACGAACCGATAAAGTGATTGCTTACAAAAGCGCAATAAAAGATATCGCGTGTTTCCGGATCGCGCATTTCGAGAATGTTAATGCCATTATGCTTCCGGTTAGTGACCGAAAAACCAGCCATTGAGAGAACTGTTTCAATCTGATCCTTCAACAAATCCATCTTGGATGCTTTCTGCATATCCAGAACGAGCAGGAAGTCCCACTCCGTGGCGCGTACCTTATGGACTGAAATGAGTATATCGCGTTTACCGACGAGCGACAACAACATTTTATTGCTTTTGACAACTTCATCAAGCGTTTCAACATTCTTCGTGACTTCCTGGAATGCTTTCGCTTTCTTCATGCATTGCCAGGTTTCGCTGCTGCTGAATTTTCCCCAATCGCCAATCGGATCTGATGATTGAATGATAAACGCCGCGTCTTCCGGCACCAGATAGATTTGCCGGATATTGCGGTCGGGCAAAACAAACACGCAAACTATGGAATATACAAAATAGGCCGCCACTGCCAATAGGGCCACTATCAGGGTTCTTTTTACAATTTTCCGTGTGCGTGTGTTCTTCTTCTTCGGCTCAGAAGGTTGTCCCTGTTGTTTCTGTTGTTCGTTAATTAACTCATCCATTATTAACCCATTATTAAATTCATTGGCAAATTATCAGTTCGCCGGCAAAACTACGAAAAAAAGAAATCTATCCCAAGCAATTGCTATTTTTACGTATAAAGTTTCCTATCTTTGGCTCCGCAAATCGTATATAAACAAAATCAATAATGAAAAGACATTCTGAAATTCCATTAGTGCCCTATAATTTTGCCCGTTGTTTCAATGACTCATGCACCAAAGCCGGGCAATGCCTGCACCGTATGGCAGCCACTAACGATACTGCCCAACATCCCACTATCCCAATCATCAATCCGAGGTGCATCCCCGAAGACACCGGCGCTTGCAAGTATTTCAAGTCGACGCAGAAGATGCGTGTGGCATGGGGCATACAACATCTGCTCGACACTGTGCCTCATAAAGATGCCCGGTCGATAAAAGCCCAACTCATAGCTCATTTCGGTAAAACAAAGTACTACCGGATTTACCGTGAAGAGAATTTCCTCACCCCTGAAGAGCAGGAGTATATCCGCCGGCTCTTCCACAAATATGGTGTAGAGCAAGAACCGGCTTTTGAATCTTACAGTGACGAATATAGGTGGTAGGGTAATTTTGCTCCGGCGTCACGTTTTCCATTTACCTCCATAAAGTTAAAAATCGATTTTTATCTGCCATCTGCCACCT
>NZ_DBDF01000096.1 GCF_002293435.1 Bacteroides sp. UBA939
TTCTTAAAAGAAAGATAAACCTCTGTGTCTCTGTGACTCTGTGTCCAAGCATAAATTATCATTTATAACATGTAAGATATCATTGCAACAAATTTCATTTAACGAATTATTATATTAACCCGAAATAGAAAATAAATTTATGGTAAACTTTTCATTAGAAGGTAAAGTGGCGCTCGTAACCGGTGCTTCTTATGGAATCGGTTTCGCTTTGGCAACTGCCTTTGCGCAAGCCGGCGCTAAAATCGTATTCAACGACATCAAACAAGAATTGGTGGACAAAGGGATCGCCGCTTATAAAGCCGAAGGTATTGACGCCAAAGGTTATGTATGCGACGTAACCAATGAAGACCAGGTGAATGCCATGGTCTCCCAAATTGAAGAAGAAGTAGGCGTAATTGATATTCTGGTAAACAATGCCGGTATAATCAAGCGTATCCCGATGCACGAAATGTCGGCTGCCGAATTCCGTCAGGTGATTGATATCGACCTGAACGGTCCGTTCATCGTATCCAAAGCGGTTATCCCTTCTATGATTAAGAAAGGTCATGGCAAGATTATCAACATCTGCTCCATGATGAGCGAACTGGGTCGTGAAACTGTGTCGGCTTACGCAGCCGCTAAGGGCGGTTTGAAGATGCTGACCCGTAACATCGCTTCCGAGTACGGCGAATTCAACATTCAGTGTAATGGTATCGGCCCGGGCTACATCGCTACCCCGCAGACTGCACCGCTCCGCGAGAAACAAGCTGACGGCTCACGCCATCCGTTCGATGCATTTATCGTTGCCAAGACTCCGGCTGCCCGTTGGGGTACTCCCGAAGATTTGATGGGACCTGCCGTATTCCTGGCTTCCAATGCTTCCGACTTTGTAAACGGTCATGTTCTTTACGTTGACGGCGGTATCCTGGCGTATATAGGTAAACAACCGTAAGTAAGTGGTAAGTGGTTAGTAGTAACTACTAACTACTTACTACTTACTACTTACTACTAACTACTAACTACTTACTACTTACTACTATCTCCCAACTACTAATCAAATTAAAATATGAAAAAGTTATTCCTTTTATTGGCAACAGTATTTATCTGTTTTGCCTGTAACAATCCTAAGAGTGTGGTTACCGTAACGGTAAGCAATCCTTTGGCGATGGAACGTTCCGGTGAAATGGTTGAAGTGGACATGAGCGACATCTCCAACCAACTGAAATTGGCTGATACGGCGCAAATCGTCGTACTGAATGTTGACGGAGAGCAAGTACCCTATCAGCTTACTTACAATGAGAAAGTTATCTTTCCCGTAACTGTAGCCGCTAACGGTACGGCAACTTATACCATTCAGGCGGGTACTCCCGAAACTTTCACCGTGAAAACTTGCGGCAAGCATTATCCTGAACGTGTGGACGATGTAGCGTGGGAGAACGACCTCGTCGCTTTCCGTGCTTACGGCCCCGCTTTGCAAAAAACAGGGGAGCGCGCTTTCGGCTATGATGTATGGACGAAGTACAACACCTCTGAACCGGTTGTTGAAGCCCGCTATGCAGGCGAATTGAACCCTGAAACCAAAGCAAAGATTGCCGAATTGAGAAAGACCGACCCGAAAGCTGCCCGGGAATTGTACCAATCCGTTTCCTATCACGTGGATCACGGGAATGGTTTGGACTGCTACAAAGTAGGTCCTACGTTGGGTGGCGGTACGGCTGCTTTGATGCCCGACGGTGAAATCGTTTATCCGTATTGCTATGCAACTCAGAATATACTTGACAACGGCCCGCTGCGTTTCACTGTGAAACTGGTTTACAATCCGTTGAATATCAAGGGCGACTCTACCGTTATTGAATCACGCGTTGTCACGTTGGATGCAGGTTCGCACCTGAACAAGACTGTTGTTACTTACGAAAATCTGAAAGAAAATACTCCCGTAGCTACAGGCATCGTATTGCATGAACCCGACGGCGCCGTGGTAGCCGATGCTGCCAACGGCTATATTACTTACGTAGACCCGACGGACAATGTAGATAACAATAACGGTAAAATCTTTATAGGCGCTGCTTTCCCCGCTGCCGTGAAAGAAGCTAAATCATTGCTTTTCTCCGAAGAAGAAAAAGTGAAGGAACGTGGTGGCGCTGACGGTCATTTACTGGCTATCAGTGATTATGAGCCGGGTTCGGAATATGTTTACTACTGGGGTTCGGCTTGGGATAAGGCTGATATCAAGACTCCGGAAGCATGGAATGAATACATGGCAGGTTACGCTCAGAAAGTGCGCAATCCGTTGGCGGTAACGATTAAGTAACCGTTTCCTTTCCTGTATACAAGTAATTTTTCAGGCGCGGATAATCCGTATCATCCGCACCTGAAAAATTGCTTGCGTTACGCAGCAACCCTACTTTCTTTCCTCCTCTTCTTCCAGTGTAAGAATAAACAGATTGTTACATTCGGTTACTTGTGCAACTTCCGAAAGCCCTTCTACTTCATTCAGAGGGATTATAGTTCGCGGTAGGCTTGTAATATCTCATCAAGATTTCCAGCATTGAACTGCTAACGTTCATCATTAAAATTTAAAAACAATATTTATTCCTTACGAATGTGTTTTTTCGGTTAACAACTGCTTAAGCAATTATTTCTTTTTCATAAGGACAATTCTTTAGAGATGTTTCTTTCTTGGAAAGACAAAAATGCAATATCTTTTCTTTTTTGCAAAGAAATTAAGAGGTTTTGTAGAGCAAACACATCTCGCTGTTCAACAGAATAGCACTAAACTTACTCAAAAACGATAAAACAACCAAGGCCTTACTCAAAGGCAAAAACAGGATGGGACAAGCAATCTCTAATCAAATTAATCAGAAATTAGATGCATCTGCCCTGATGTATGTGATATAATCCTTAATTTAATAGCTTTTTAATCCTTAATTTAATAGCTTTTTAATCCTTAATTAAGTCTTCTTTCTTTATTTTTTTAATCTTCACTTTCTATTTTTGCACTTGTCCGTATAGAGAATGATTCCATGTACGGACGATAAAATGCAAATGATAAAATTATGAATAGTGAAAAACAAAACAATCATGCTTTTGCAAGTAACGTGAACAGATTGGGTAACATGCGCACAATGATACTATGCGTACTGTTCACCTGTCTTGCATCTTGCAAGGAGAAGGAGGATGTGCGTCTGAACTTCGCTCTCGAACAAGCCGGAGCGAACAGGGCTGAACTGGAGAGAGTGTTGCATCATTATCGGAATGATAGCCTGAAGCTGGAGGCAGCCCGTTTTCTTATAAGAAACATGCCGGGTCACGGTGGTTACGAAGATTGCCGGTTAGACAGTGTGAAAGCAGTGATGAAAGCTTCGGTGGATGCTAATATAGGGGGTTATCTGCCTGACAGTGAATGGAAACGGAAGTGGCTTTCATTTGATTACAAATCTTTATCCATACAGTTGGATATTAAATGTATATCTGCCGGTTATCTGATAGAAAATATAGACCAATCTTTTAAGGTATGGGAAGAATGCCCGTGGTCGAAAGATTATTCGTTTGATGATTTTTGTGAATGGATATTACCTTACCGGATAGCCGACGAACCGTTAGAGAATTGGAAGAAAGAGTATTATGACCGTTATAAACCTCTTCTTGATTCGCTGTACACGGGTGATGATATGGTAGAAGCCGTCAATCTTTTGGCGAGGCATTTCAAGCGCACCAACCTCTTTGTTCTCACCACCGAATACTGCATGCCTCATCTGGGCGCCGGTTTCCTGTCCGAATATCTGGTGGGTACTTGCCGTGAAATAACCGACCATGCCGTTTATGTGTTCAGGGCATTGGGCTTTCCTGTTGGTATTGATAAATATTTATATTCTCCTTCCAATCAGCACGATCATGTATGGAATGTACTGAAAGACTCGGACGGAGGTTTCATTCCGTTCTGGTATATGGATTCATCCGACTTTGTGGTGAAGCGCGGGGTTACGGATGGCAGGAAAAAAGGAAAAGTCTACCGGAATACTTTTGCTGCGCATTATGGCAGGACTGCTCCCTTGTCCGGTCTTTTCAGCCGGGATGTGACGGCCGAATACTTCGGCGAGAATGAATTTAAAGTGAAAGTGGATAAAAAAGGAGAAGACAACACTGTCCTTTTGGGGATGTTTACCCCTTTCAAATATGTTCCTGTGGATGTAGCTCCTTTGCGGTTTGGTAAAGCGAGAGTAAACAATATAGAGCCGGGCGTCATCTTTCAGCCCTTGGTGTACGAGGATGGAAAGCAAAAGCCTGCGGGATATCCTTTCATGGTAGAAAACGGAGAGGTGCGTTATTTCCGTCCGCATGTATCACAAACCACCACCGCTCGTATACGCAGGAAATATCCGTTGCGGCAATACCTCTATGGTTACATGGCAGCAATGACCGGTGCCCGTATAGAGGCAAGCAATGATAAGTACTTTCGGAACAAGGAGTTACTCTATTGCATCACGGACAGTCCGCGCATCCACATGAATCTTTATTACCCTTCAGTGCCTCGTCCTTATCGTTACGTACGTTTTACTCCTCCTCCTCAAGCTCACCCTACGGATGACTGGCGAGCGGAGGTGGCTGAATTAGCGTTTTTTGACAGCATAGACAGTCAGGCGCACTTGACTGCAAAGGCCGTTTACGGTGGTGCTCCTGTCGATGGGAATCCCGCTTACGGCATAGACAAGGCTTGTGACGGCGACTGGCTGACTTTCTATTATTCGGCAGCCGGTGGCGATTCTATTGTATTTGACCTGCAACGTGCCGGCGTAATAAAAAAGATCCTGTTCGTTCCCCGCAATGATGACAACTTCATTACTCCGGGTAACAGGTATGAACTGGTGTACCAGAATGGCGTTAATGGTTGGAAAACCTTGGGTGAACAAGTTGCTGCGACTAACGAACTGGTGTATGAAAACATTCCTGTGGGCGCTCTGCTGTGGTTACGCAATCTGACCCGTGGAAAAGAGGAACAGGTGTTTTATGTGGAGAATGGAGAACAAAAGTTTGTGGGATATGAATAAAAGGAGCAGAATGATGAACTATTTAATCTTGCCGGATTTATCTGTATATCATCTGCTCCTTAACCCCTAAAAAAAGGAGGTACGGCAAAGATAGTGAATAATAATGAATTGTGGCAAATGCGTTTTGCTGTTCTGTTGAAAGGATACATACAGATTTGAGAATTAATTTTTTCGTTTAATGAATTATGGTTTGTTACAGATAGTGATTTTTATATGCAATGAGTAAGAAATATAAGAGAGCATTGATTGTTATTGTATTGTGTGCTTTATTCGTAATTATTCTTTTGGATTTTCCTACAGGAAAGAATGAAGCGTATGTAAAGCAGTGGTATCAGAAGACGATAGTCTTCCCTGATAGTATGACTTTTTATCATTGGGGCAAGGAACCTGTTGATTATGATTTTTCAGATGCACAATATAAAGTATTAGTTCTGCTTGATTCCGTGTCATGTATAAGTTGCCAATTGCGGCTTGATGATTGGCAACGGTTTATAGCTGATATAGATTCTCTTACGGAAACAAAGTTTAGCTTTGTATTTGTTATGAAACCTGTGTCTAAGCATGAACTATATACGACTCTTAGGATTGAGAATTTTGAAATACCTGTGTGTGTCGATGATCGTAAGATACGTCAAATCAATGATATTCCCAATGATGGATCTCATGTATTCTTACTTAATCATTCAAATGAAATTATTTGTATCGGTAATCCTATAGTTCATAGAACGATACGTGATTTGTATTTGGAAATCTTAAAAAAGAAACAATGATGAAATTTAAAAATGTAATTTATGTATTGGCAATCATGTTTGTTGCCGTATACACTTATCAGAGAAACAGTAACCAACAGAATTCTTTTTTGTTGGCAAACATTGAAGCCTTATCGAATAATAATGAAGGTGGTGGTCATGACGAGATAGATGAAACGCTTGTGCCGTATAAGCAGTTATCTTCGATAGATGTGTTTCTTGGGAATAATCTATTTCCTACAAAAATACCATGTTGTATATCACATAGCAGCAAATATAGCGGCTGTGCTAAAGGATTGACCGACTGCTGATAATTAGTAACATGAGAATTATGTCATTATTAATATTGGCATAATTCTCATTTCATAGATTTATATTAAAATGGATTAATATTATGAATAAATATTTTTATGTAGTAATTGTTTTTTGTTTGCTGGCATGTTCTTCCGGAGACAAAACTACAGATGCATTTACTGTGCATGTTGATTTTTCTAATTGTGACGAGAGTTATCCGTTATCTTCTTTTATTGATAGCGTACATTCCATTCGGTTGGAATTGCCCGACTCACTGTTTTTTGGTGAAGTATCTGATGTCCTATTTGCAGATACGAATATCTATGTAACAGATTCCAAACAAGCTGTAGTATATCGTTTTAATTCGACAGGTGAATTTCTTAATAAAATAGGGAGTCGTGGTGGCGGTCCTGGAGAATACACCTCTATGAATTCATGCTTTTTAGGTAAAGATGTCGTTTTTATTGATGACCTTTCTGCACGCCAGATATATAGTTATACTCCCGATGGGGACTTCATTGACAGAATTTCTTTTCCTTTTAGTTTTGTATATACTGATATAATGTGTTTGCCTGATGGTGATTTTTTGTGCCACGGATTATCTCCTGATTCAGAAGAACCGGAGAAGAATAGAGGTCTTTGGATAATGAATTCTAAAGGAGAGAAAATTAAAACAATATTAAGCATAACGGATGTATATCCGTACATCTCTTCTCCTTTTTCATCTTTCCTGCCTGGGGAAGATGGTTTGATTTATATATGCGAACCGCCTACAGGTATGACTTATTCGTTCAATCTGAATAATCATGAATTGAAAGAAGTGCTTCGTCAGAGATCGGATGTTAAAATGATTTCTGAATTCAAGGGAATGACGAATGATTTCTCTGTAAAAGAAGATCATACTTATTGTTACACTCTCGTGAATTCCGATCATTATATTTTTTCATTATGGCCTTTACATACTGAAGCACCAATGTGGGCTTATACGTTATACTCCAAAGTGACTCAAAAAATGGAAGTCTTTAAAGATACATCGTTTGATATTCCCGGGGTGTTTTCTTTGGGCAGGAGTGTTATTTCTAATATTCCAAATACATTAGTTTCCTATTTTTTTGATGAAACAATAAGAGAGTATTTTCCTGAAGAACACGAAAAATTGAAAATGAAAGAGAATATTCTTATCGTTAAAAAGTTTGTTTTTAAATAGATTAATGCTGATAACTAAGATTAATATAACTATACCGGTTAAAGTCCTGTTGGTATTGGCAACAGTTTTCGCCTTGTGCACAGTCCTGCTTACCTCCTTAGAATTACCTCCCGGAGACATGGAGAAGCAGTGGCTGTGGATTGGTGGGGCATGTGCTGTTTTTTGTATAAGTGGTATTTTTGCAAAATTGCTAATAATAAAAGAACAGAGTATCAGTTATTTCTTCTACATAATAATTGTGTGGAGCTTAATAGTTTTGGGTGGCATAGAGGCGACAATTGGTTTTTTGCAATTATTTGAAATAATTCCATCCAGGCATTCCTTGTATGCTTTTACAGGTACTCTTTATAATCCGGGGCCTTATTGTGGATATTTGGCTATGATATTTCCCATGGCGTTGAACGAATATTTGAGGTTACATACTTTAAAAGTAAAGAGAATTGTTGAAACGATTGGCTGTTATTTGTCTCTTAGCGTTTGCTTGGCACAAGTGTGCTTGCTCTTTGCCGGTAGTAGTCGGGCTGCTTTATTGGCTGCATCCATATCGGGGATTTGGACGTATTGTAACTTTTACAATAAGAAAATACTGGATTTTGTGCATTTGTTTCATAAGAATCGTTTTTTTAAGGTTAGTGGGATTGTGTTATGCGCTCTATTAATATGCATTGCTGCTTTCATGTTAAAAAAGCAATCGGCATTAGGGCGACTATTTATGTGGAAAATCAGTGTTTTAGCTATTTCAGAATCTCCATTTGCAGGGCATGGATACAATAGTTTTACCCATGCTTATGGTGAAGCGCAGGAAAAATATTTCTCAGGGAATGATTATTTGGAATGGGAAGAATTGGTAGCGGGAAGTCCGGATTCAGCTTTTAATGAGTATCTTCAAATTGCTGTAGAGTATGGTGTTGTCGCTTTGGTGTTTATGATTGTTTGTATTTGTTTTTGTCTTTATAGAGGTTATCGAAAAAAGAGGATAAGTGCGTGCGGTGGGGTTATCTCATTATTAATATTTGCGATGTTCTCTTATCCGATGCATATACCTGCATTTATTATCACTTTTATTTTCTTATTAGTGGCTTGTGCTGTTGACGATAGCTGGAAAGAGTGGGGAGGTTTAGCATTATTATCCGGAATCTTATCTTTCTATACATTAAAGAATAATAACTATGATGAATGTTGTGAGTGGTATGATTGTAGAGCGCGATATCAGTTAGGAGCTTATGAGGCGGCAAAAGAAGGATATGAAAAATTATATCCGGTTTTGGATAAGAAAGCTTTATTTCTATATGAATATGGACATTGCTTACATAAATTAAAAGAATATGATGCTTCTAATGAGATATTGAAAAAAGCGATGGTATATAGTAGCGACCCTATGATATTGAATATTATAGGGGAAAATTATCAGCATAAGCAGCATTATGATAAAGCAGAAGAATATTTTATGCGCTCCGTACATAGACTTCCCGGGAGGATTTATCCTTACTATTTATTATTTCAACTTTATGCTCAGGCTGATTATTTTCACGCTGATAAAATGAAGCAAATGGCAAACATCGTATTAACTAAACAGCCTAAAGTATATTCAGGAGCTATTGACGAAATGAGAAGAGAGGTGAAAAGTACCTTGGAGAAGCATATAAATTATTTGTCTAATTAATGAATGCTTTCGGATGGTTATGATATATGAGGGAAAAAGTAAGACGTATATGTAAGAGTTTGCTGTGTGTATTATTAGGTTTGTTCGCTTTGTTTCAAATCTATCTTTTCATCAGGCTGTACTGGCTTGCATCCTGTTCTATCCCTACCTACTCCATGTCGCCTACCTTGATAAATGGAGATTATATTCTGGTATCCTTGCAGATTCCCGGACGCAGAGAAATCAATAAGGATTCCGATTCCGGCAAATTGTCAGTACATAGAGTAAAAGGAATGCGCAAAGTACGGAAGGATGATGTTGTCGTATTCAATTTCCCTTATGCAGAGAATGAAAGCAGAATGACACTCGATATGAAGATATTTTATTGCAAACGATGCGTAGCTATCCCGGGAGAGGTTTATAGCTGGCAGTGGGAGGAAAAAGTGGATAGTGTATATCTCCCTCATGAAGGGGAATCGTTGCCTGTTGACTCCTTGAACTTGCGCCATTACAGCCGTCCCATAGAGTATGAGACGGGGCGGATGCCGGAACTGGTAAACGGAGCGGTGATGCATGCCGATACCTTGATGAACAGTTATCGCTTCAAAAACAGTTATTACTTCATGCAGGGTGATAACTATGCGGACTCTTACGACTCCCGCTTCTGGGGGATAGTGCCGGAAGACTTTATCTTGGGAGTGGGGCTGTTTACGTGGTATTCCGAAGAACCGGAAACGGGAAAGATTCGCTGGGAGCGAATGTTTAAAAGATTATGAACCTAACCAGCATTACTCTTGCTTATCACTTATCACTTACCACTAATCACTACTAACCTCCGCTTCGCTTCGCTAAATTTATGCGAAATAAGTATAAAAAGCGCCCCTACAAGATACGATTAAGTACTTGTAGGGGCGAAATCTTATTTTACCGATTTGGTATCTATCTTTCCGGGAGCCTTATTTCAAACTCTTTGTAACCGTTCCCGGCGGGTTATTATCACCATCGCCCGGAGTGGTACGTTCCGTGCGAAGAGTGGCGTAATAGCTGTATCCTACTCCGTTCTTGTTCTTGGCATAGGCACGTACATAATAGTAAGTGTATGCTTTCAGGGTTGTGAGGTCAATGGAGAATTTATTATCCTCATTCAGAGTAGCTTTGATGTAATGGTCTGTTTCCAGAGCGGGTTGCGAGTTGTTCTCGCTCCAGCAGAAGCCGACTTCGCTTATTTCGAGACTTTCGCTACCGTCACCGCCATCGTTGGTAATCTGGCCTTCCAGTGTGGCTGTGGTGCTGCCTACGCTACCTTCTTTTACCGTCATGTACGTACTTGGCACGGAAGTATAGGAAGTGAGGAAGTTTGTCGGCAAACTGTAAGAAGTACCTTTGGAGTTGGTGGCATAGGCGCAGATATAGTAGAGAGTCTGGTACTGCAATCCTTTCAATTCCGCGGTAAAACTGTCACCGGCAGAGTTGGATACCACTTTAGTTACCCCTGCAACGCCTATCGTGGGGCTGACTACTGCGGTGGAGTACACGAATCCTTTCTCTGTGATGGCAAGCCCGCCCTTGTCGGAAACTACCGCCTGGGCGGTAGAGTGGTCGTCGTGAACTGCCGTCATTTCCATATTCACTACTTCGGGAGCCTTTGTCAGCGCTGTGGTAAATTCGGACGTCGGGCTGTAACCTGTTCCGTTTACATTCTTGGCGTAGGCGCGTACGTAGTATTTCTGCCCTTTTATCAGTGAGGTCAGCTTCAGGCTGAAATCGTTGCCTGTACCTCCGGCTTTCATCGACTCGTCGTCGAGGGTGGGAGTGGACGAAGTACTGCTCCAGCAGACGCCTCTTTCTGTCACCTCACGTCCGCCGTCCGTCTTGATGCCGGCGTTTACGGTCACTTCCGTTTCGCCTATGCCGGTTATTTCGGAGATGGCAACAGTAGGTTCATACGTACGGCTCAACGTGAATTGAGCGGCTTCGCTATAGAATGTACCGTCGCGTGTCACGGCGTATGCGGTGGCATAATAAGTTGCACCTTCATCCAGGTTTGCCAGATTTATGCTGATGTTGTTACCTTGGCTGCTGTCTACCGTATGGTCGCCGTCTGTTGCAGGTCTTGTGGAGAAAATGCTGTAACAGATACCTTTCTCTGTGACTTCCACGCCGGAAGGTACTGTGATGGAACTGCTCAGAGAGACGGAAGTTACGGCAATGTTGCTTGCAACGGGTTTCGTCAGGGTAGCTACCTGCTTTTGTTCGGTATTGAAAGTGAGGATATTGCTGTATCCCGTTCCTTTCTCGTTGATGGCGTAAGCCCGCAGGTAATAAGTCGTTTCAGGATTCAAGTCTTCAATGATTTCACTGAAAGCGGTTGCTTCATCGGTGCCTGCCACAATCTTCAGGTTCTCGGTGGTGGGCACCTGGTTTTCGGTACTCCAGCAGAAACCGTATTCCGTCACTGTGAAACCTCCGTTTGTGCTGATAGTAGCGGAGGGCGTGGCGGCAAAAGCTGTGACGTTACCCATGCTGCATGTCAGTTGAGGAATCTTCAGTTCTTCGGTGGTAAAGATAACGGCTTCTCCGTATCCTGTCCCTGCCCTGTTGATGGCATACGATCTGGCTATGTATCTGGTCAGGGGTTGCAATTCGGAAAGCTGGACACTGAAAGTCTCCGCTTCCAGGCTCACCGCACGGGTCTTGTCGTACGTAGTAGGCTCCGGCATACCTTCCTGATAGATTTTATAGGCGAAACCGCGCTGAGTAACGTTTTGTCCGCCGTTATCGGTGATGTCACTGCTTAAAAACGCTCCGTTTTCATTGACATTTGTCGCTACGGTTGTTGCGGGTACGGGAGCGGTGCTCGACAGTGTTTCGAACCGGATAACCTCTCCTCTTGCCACACTGCCTCCGCTGCGGGCGCAGATACTGTAGCAATATTCGTTTCCGGGAGTTAACCCCTCAATGGTACATACGTATCTGCCTTGCGTGGTGTTGTCCGGGGTGGCGGTCAGTTCTTCCGCATCTACCAGCGTGCTTCCCCGGGCAAAGAGGAAGAACACCTGAACCTTTGCAACGCTGTTTTCCTGTTCCACAATATTGCCGGACAGTATTGCCTGAAAACGGGTCAACTCTGCGGCGCTATTGGTTATCAGCGTTGGCGGATATGTTTGCGGTTCTTTATCCTCGCTGCAACCTATCAGGCAGAGTAGCAGCAGCAAGGGGATAACCATTGTTTTAATCTGATTTATTTTCATTGTAAATCGTTTGTTAGTAGGTTAGAATACGAATCCCAGACCACCGGTTGCTTCGTGGTACTTACCATTCACGGTGTGGAAACCCAATGAGACGCAGAACTTGCCGAAACGCAGGATGCCACCCACTTCGGCGGCTACGCCCGTAGCCGACTTATCCATGTCCTTCACCTGTGTACCTTCGGCGTACTGTTTCTCGCCTATGGTCATTGGAGCGGCGAGTTCGTAGGTCAATGTGCGGCTACCGTATCCGGCGCCGGCATAGAGGTAGAAGCTCTTGCTCAGTTGGCGGAAATAACCGCCTGTGACAGACATGCGCGATTTGTTCTTTATCCCTTCCTTATAAAAAGGAGCGGTGGTTTCTTCGCTACCTGTTATGATACCGTTCTCATCACATTCCAGTTCGCCGCTTGCCGAACCGAAGTCGCTACGGAATCCTACATAGAAACCGTTTTTCCGTCCGAAGCCGAGCATGGCGCCAAGGGTGGTACCGTTGGGGTTGTATCCGGCTTGGAGCATGATGAGGGTATTCATCGGTATTTTGGGCTTGATGGTGGACTCCATGACGAAGGTGGGACGAACGGTTTCACCGGCGGTCACGTTCAGCAGGGTGTCGATGGGGAAGTAGGTCTGTTTCTCGATGCGTACCTTGTACTCCTTGATGCCCATGCGGTCGCTGCGATAAGGTGTTTTTCCTACCAGAACGCTGTCAATATACACATCAGCGTCTTGTTCGGGCAGGGAGAAGATCTCCACGTAGCCGAATTTGGGCTTCAGGGTAACACTCTTGATTACCTGTTCGTTGCCCAGTGTAACGACTCCGGCATCCGGCTGATACATGGGGGCTTCCACGCGATATGTATGTTCGCCTTTGGGCATGGTTGCGGAGAAGAGACCGTTTTCGATGGGCACTTGCTCGTCGTCTACATATACGTTGGCGTTGGCGGGTTCGGGACGCAGTACGAAGAACTGCATGTTGTTTTCCACAACGGGCTTGTCTTCGTTGTCACCGGTGTTCAGCACCATTTCGTATACGGTTCCTCTTTCAACGATGTCCGGGTAGAAGTAATTTCGCATAATACCCAGTTGGTCGTGCAGGATAGAGATACGGCGGGCGCCGCGCGGAACGTATAACCAGATTTCACCGGTTTTGTTTTCGCGCGCCGTGATACCGAGTGCATCCGGTTCGAACATCAGATCCTTTACGTTGGTCACGATGCGGATCAAGGCGCAGATTTCGCCGTTCTGGTCTTTCTTCGGGGCGGTTACGCGTGCCGTGATGTCCGTTTCCATGCGGTTGAACGACGCGACGGCTATTTTGCTTTGCTGTGCCAGTGCGGCGGGGCAGCAGACCACTGCTACCACAACCGCTGCCAACCAGCATTTCAGTTTATTTGATTTCATTCTATTGTTCGTTTATTCACGTTTCTATTCCGTTTTCACTCTCTGGGTTATCGTCCTACCATCACTTTTTGTCCTTCCAGCAGGTAGATGCCGCTGTCCAGTCCGTGTACTTCGTTCACGCCTTCGCGGGCTTCGATGATGCGTACGGTACGTCCGGTAACGTCGTAGATGTTGATAATGCGGTCTGCATCCGTCGTGATGTAAATCACACCGTTGCGGCTGTAGGCTTTCGTAGCTTTGTCCGGAGTAGCGGGCAGGTCTCCGATGCCGGTGATTGTACCGTCGCCTCCGCCGATGCTATAGAACATGGGCGCTCTGGCCGATGCCGGAGTTTTGCCTTCATTGGTTACAAGGTAGACCTGGAAAGGATAAACGGCGGGATATCTGGAGTTGTTTTCGTTATAATTCTTAACGAACACGCTACCGGCGCTGTAATATTTATCATCGCCGGAATACCCGCTGTTTTGATTCAATACATATACCGTATCATGCTGCATCACTCCGTCATACGTGGGTACCAGGTCAAATTTGGTTCCTTTACTACGCTTCAAAACACCTTGGGTTGCTCCGAGCGTAATGCCGTTGGTTACATCGGATGCGGCAAACTTCACATCACCACTGATATTGTATTCACTGGGGTATTTGTCATTGTTCGGCATACAGATCAGGTAAGCCTGGTGCGCTTTGATTTCCGTTGCGGCTTTGTACATGCCATCCGTTCCCAATTCATATAGCCAGAAAGGCAGTGTTCCTGCTGTTTCCAAAGCTGCGCTTCCGAAAGGAGCTAATGAAATAGTCTCCTGCTCTTGGTTGTATCGTTTGGTAAAACTGATTTCCTTTACATCGAAAGGCAATACAATTGTTTGCCAGCCGGCAGCATCGCCGTAACCGCTCTGGCTATAGAATGATTTGGTATAAGTGACTTTCTTGGTTTTCATTGCCGTAGCAACCGAATAACGGTTGTTGGTGTAGGCAATGGCGATAGAGTCGGTGATACCATTAAAGAATACGTGTCCTATGTTGTCTGTATTACTAACCTTTCCGTCGGCAGGTAAGTAAAGGTTGTCTATCTCACCGAATTTATCTTTTGGGAATTGGGCGGAAGAGTTCCAATAAACGTTAGGCAAATGATGGTTAACATAGTTCCCATTTTCATAATAACCGTAGGTGGCACGGAAGGCATTATTCCCAAGTTGTATATTCTGGGAAGGAGTAATATCTAAGGAAGTTTTAATATAAGTGTAATAGAATGCGTCTACGCCTATGGAAGTTACATTGTTTGGTATCACAACTTGGTTGTAAATTCCATTGCTGAAAGCTCCTTGTCCAATATTGGTGACGTTAGCGGGTATTGTCAGGCTGTTGATATTACTGTAATTCAAAGCGTATGCACCGATAGAAGTCAAAGCTGCCGGCAGATTGATTTCTTGTATAGGACAATTGCTGAAAGCATTATCTCCTAATGAAGTTACGGTTTCCGGCAATTTCACAATGCGCAGGCTATCTGCACCACTAAACCAGCTATCGATGGTTGTGAGGGAAGTAGCGGAGAAATCCACACTCCTGATTTTACGACTACCGCCGAAAGCTCCACTACCTATACTTTTTACACCGGCGGGGAAAGTGATTGACAAAAGGGAGTTATTATAAAAGGCAGACTCTTGGATAGTAGTAAGAGTAGCGGGGAGTGATGTAATGCTTTGCAAGCTGTCGCATTCATAGAATACATAAGCTTTAATAGTATCCAGCTTTGTTGTGGAAAGGTCTATGCTTTTGAGATTGGTACATTCGTAGAAAGTACGACCTCCTATTTCGGTTAAAGCTGCTCCTGAAAGGTCTACTGTTTCCAGTTTGTTACAGCTAAAAAAAGCACCGGAATAATATGAATTACCGCCGATTATTTGTTTCAGCGATTGAGGCAATTTTACACTCTTCAGACTGTCGCAATTATAAAAAGCGGCAGTCTGAATTGCTGTTACTCCTTCGGGAATATTAACGTTCCTTAGATTTACGCATTGATAGAATAAATTGTTGGGAATTATTTTGATAGCAGTAGGCAACGTGACACTTTGCAGTGCGCCACAGTCAGAGAAAGCATATTCACCTATTGTTTCTATGGTATTGGGCAAAGTCACTGTTACCAAGCTGTCGCAATTCTCAAAAGCGCGTGCGCTGATTTCGGTTGGTGTAGCTCCTTCTGCAAAGAGTATGTTCTTAATACCGGTATCGTTGAAACCGTTGATAGTCCTCATGCTGGGTGGGAAAGTAACGGTTTTCAGAAGGTCACAACCACTGAAGCTATTATTGCTGAGATTGATAACGCCATCGCTTAGGATTACTTCTGTCAATCCACTGTTTCTAAATGCTCCTTCGCTAATAGTCTGCACACCACCGGGAATTGTTACTTTTCCTAAAGAACTGCAACCACTGAATGCGTAGTTTTGTATGGTCATAAGTCCGCTGGGCAGAGTGATATCTTTCAACTTTATGCAATTCTCGAATGTATATGAGTAGATCTCCGTTATGTTAGGAGGGAAGTTGATACTCTCTAATTCCTTGCAGTCCCGAAAAGCATACGCTTCGATTTCTGTTAAACTCTGTGGTAATTGAGCTTTCTTTAGTGCCGTGTTAGCAAAGGCATAGCTTCTTATGAGTGTCAATTTGGTAGGGAAATTGATGTTTTCTAATGAAGTACAATTCCAAAAAGCCTCTCCGCCAATTGTTCCTGTTTCTGTAGAAAGAGTTACTTCTGAGAGTGCAGAACAATTATAGAAAGCACGATAACCAATATCTGTAACTGTATTAGGTATTGCTATGGAAGCTAATGAGGTACAATTAGAGAAACAATTGCTAGGTATTTCTGTCAATTGATTTGGCAGAGTAATGGACGTTAGTGATGTACAACCAGAGAAATTGGATAAAGATAATATTCCATTTGGCATAGTCAAAGATTGCAGTGCGCTACATCCACTAAAACTTCCTGTTTGCGTCAATCCGTCCGGTAATTGTAAAGCGGTTAATCCGGAGCAACCATAGAAAGCACTATTTAGACTTAACAGACTACTTGGTAGGTTGATGGATGTTAATCCTGTACATCCCCTAAACATATAAGGAGCAAGGCGCTTAATGCCATTGGTTATAGTAACGTTGGATAGTTTTGTACATCCCCAAAAAGTGTAACCAAAATAGCTCTCACTATTGTAGTTGTTATTCTGTTCACTGAGATAACTCCAACCTAATATCTTTCCTATTCCCAAGCTTGACGGAATTGATACCGTTGCCAAATCCTGACATTTATTGAATGTATAACCTCCCATTGCCTCTACACCTTCAGGAATACTTATTGATGATAGCTTGATGCAATAGCTGAATGCCTTAGGGCCTATCCATAATAAAGTAGCCGGAAGTTCTACTTCTAGCAGGTTGACACAACGGGCAAAAGAAGAACAACCGGGGCTCGAAGTATCATCTTCACTATCAGCCCTGACTACTTTAGGTTGTCCGCTTACTCGTGTCTTCTCTACATTCCACGGATTATCATTGTTCCATGTACCGATAGACCATACTGCCTTTGGCAATACGACTTTTGTCAGAGCCGTCATACCATAGAACATACGATCTCCAATCACATCATTCTGTGTATAATTACCATTGTTGCCTGTATCGTAATAACTCGTCACTTTATCTTCTACAATATTGGCTTCTTTCAGGTTCAGTACCTTCAATGTACCTGACAATGCGCGTATTGTCAGTATATCCGTTCCGTTCAGCGGCCCGCTTATAATCAGTTCGCTTATCTTAGCCCGGTCTTCTTCGCTTGCCGGAAGTTTACCGGAGAGTGTTCCGGCTTGTGTTAGAGTCACGCTTGTCTGTGCATTGATGCTCAGAATGCTTGCCAGCACCATGCATACACTTACATAGAAATGTTTCAGCTTCATAGTGGTATATTTTTTATTATTATTTTTCATTGAATTTATTTATTGTTGCGGGTATTGGTTCCCGGAGGTGGATTGTCACCGTCTCCCGGTTCGGGTTTGTCCGCGTCCTCGGTGGTGAAAGTCCGGCTGCTACCGTAACTGATGCCTTTGGCATTGATGGCGTAGGCACATACACGATAGCGGGTCTTACCTGTCAGCCCGGTTAATTTGTGGCGCATGGAAGTACCTTCGGTAGTGATAGCGACCTTTGTTCCGTTGGCGACAGTGAGTTCGGTTCCATCATCTACCATCCAAAGGAAGCCTTTTTCGGTAACAGTCAGCTTTCCATCATCCTGAATGCTGGCGCTAAGCCAGGCGGTCGTTGCGTACACTTCCGATACAGTTGTACTACCTACCGATGGTTTCTTAGTTCCGTCGTCATCGCCCGGTGTAGGATTGTCACCTGCGCCCGGAGGCAGCTTGGAAGTATTGAAGTTCCTACTGTAAGTAGTGGTTTCCCCATTCTTATTGATTACGTAGCCATACACATTGTATGCGGTATTCTCCGTCAGTCCGGTAATGGTTCCCGTCACGATGTTTCCGGTAAGTGTTCCCGGCGCGTCGGTATATTCACTGTCGGTTGTCTTTCTCCATTTAAAACCTTGCGCTGTCAAATCCGCTCCTCCGGTACTGCTGACCTCGAAAGAGAAACTGAGGCTGTACGCTTCGGTCTTGGTAGAGTTCAGTTCTCCCACGATGGCTGTAGAGCTGCTTCCGGTCTGGAAAGAGAGTGTATTGCTATAGCCTGCTCCTACATTATTGATAGCGTACGCGCGTATATGATATAATGTATTGTAGCTAAGCCCGGTCAACTTGGCGGCAAATGCGGTTTCCGTACTTGTTGAGACGAACTTGGTGCTGTATCCGTCAATCACAGGATCGCCATAAGTGGAAACCACAAAGCCACGTTCTGTTATCACCTCTCCTTCGCCGCCGAGGTTGGCAATGGAGGCGCTTGCCTGTGCATTGTCGTCCTTGATGTTAATTACATTCAAACCGTTCAGTACAGGCTCGGTGTGTTTTGTGGTAGTGAACTGCTCAACAGTGCTGTATCCTGTGCCTTTGGCGTTGGTGGCAAATGCGCGGACGTAGTAAGTGACGCCGCCCTCCAAATCGCTGAGGCTGGCGAGTATGTTATTGTCTGTTTCCGTAGAGATAACTGTGAGGTCATCCAGCGTAGGCTCGGACTTGGTGTTGCTGTAGCAGACGCCCCTTCGCGTTACTTCCAGTCCGCCGTTGGTGGAAATCGTAGCCCGTACCTTGGCTCCTGTTTCCGTTTTGTCGTATACGGAAGGTCTGCTGACGGTGGGGCTAAAGGTGGTTTCGGTATTGAACAGGATATCTCCGCTGTAGAAAGTACCGTCGCGGGTGATGGCGTACGCGCGGGCGTGGTAGGACGCTCCTTCCGTCAGGCCGTTGATTGTGGCGGTTACGCTTTGTCCCGTACTGTTGTCGGTCACTTTGGTTCCACCAACGGAAGGGTTCACTTCCGTGCCGTAGCAGATGCCTTTTTCCGTTATCGTGCTACTTGATTCGTGCGCCATCTGCGCCGTAATGGTAGCGGAGGAAGAAGTCAGGGCAATGACGGTGGCTTGGGTGAGCGATACCACTTGTTCCTTGTCGGTGGTGAACTCTACCGTGGCGCTGTAACCTACCCCTTTCTCGTTCTTGGCATACGCGCGCATGTAGTACTTGGTGCTGGCTGTTAGTCCCGTCAGAGTAGCTGAGAAGCTTGCGGAACCATTCTGCGCCTGTACGTACTGGCTTGATTCAACGACAGGTTGCCGGCTTTCGGTACTGTAGCAGAAACCATATTCGGTGGCTGCGAAACCGTGATCTTCCGTGACAACGCCCATGCAAACGGCTTCGTAGGCAATGGCTTGCACCGGTTTGTCGGCAAGGCTGCCTGTTCCGTTGGCTATGACAACCGGAATCTTTTGCTGGGTGGTAGTAAACCGGACGGACTCACCGTAACCCGTCCCTGCATCATTGGTGGCGTAGGGGCGGACGATGTACGTGGTGTTTGCCGACAATTCCGTCAGTTCAGCAGTAAACTGGTTGTCGAATGCCATTACGGTCCGGTCGTCTATGGTAGGCTCGGAGGCATTCTCTATGTATATGGCGTATGCAAACCCACGTACCGTAGGGTCGTATCCGCCATTATCCGTGATGGTGGCGGAGAGGGTGGCGCCAAACTCGGTCACTTCGGTTGCCTCGGCGAGGCTCAGTGAAGGCGGAATGGCGTCTTCGGTGCTGAAACTGTTGATCTGTCCCCTGATAACGGATTTACCGCTACGGGCAAAGATGCAATAGTAATACTGCTCTCCGGGTGTCAGTCCTTGAACTGCGGCGGTATAATTGTTACCGTCTCCCAGGGTAGCGTTTACTTCTTGTGCGTTGTTGAGGCTGGATGAAGTAGAATAAAGGAAACCTATCTTCAAATCACCGGTACTGCCGGGGTGCTTCATTGCCGTTCCCTGGAAAGTGGCTCCGAAACGGCTTAAGTCTGCGGCACTGTTGGTAGTCAGTGTCGGCGAATAATTTGAAGGTTCCTTGTCTTCTTCACAACCTATCACAAGCAGCAACAAGAATAATGACATACATACATGCTTTAACACGCACGCATGTCGAAATGCGTAATGTTTACTCATAGATAATAAATGTGTAAAATACGGTTCTTACTCTTCGTTACAATATATATAAATAATTTAAGTTTCTCAAGTTACTTATATTGTTGATAATCAAGAGTATCTCTATTCTCCTC
>NZ_DBDF01000104.1 GCF_002293435.1 Bacteroides sp. UBA939
GATACTCTTGCTAATCACTTATCACTTAAGTAGCTGTTCATTAGACCTTAATCACTAATCAATTCTCATTTATAGCATAAACCAATTGTGATTTCGTTTTAGCCGAAAGCGTTTATACAATCAATAATCTGTCCCACCTCTTCGTTCGTCAGTAAGGGAGAAATGGGAAGACTTAGCTCCTCATTATGGATACGTTCCGTAATGGGGAGTTGCTGTATCCCGTACTCTTGCTTCAGTGCTTCTTGCCGGTGGGGCGGGATGGGATAGTGTACCTGGGTTTGGATATCGTGTGCCGCCAGGTGACGCTGCAACTCATCCCTCCGGGGAGAAAAGACGGGAAAGACGTGGAAGACGTTCGATTCGTTAATGTCGCCGGCATTGATGATGCTGCGCAGCGCCGTAGATTCCCAATGAATGTTTTCCTGATACAGCCGGGCTATCTCTCTTCTCCGGGCATTGTCCCTGTCCAGACGGGAGAGTTTTACAGAGAGAGCTGTTGCCTGGAGTTCGTCCAGGCGACTGTTGACACCTTGATACCGGTGAACGTATTTCTCCGTACTGCCATAGTTGGCAATGGAACGGACGATGGTGGCGAGAGCGGCATCGTGAGTAGTGACGGCGCCCCCGTCTCCCAATGCTCCCAGGTTCTTGGCGGGGTAGAAGCTGAAGGCGGCGGCATCACTCAGGTTTCCGGCACGCAGGGGTTGGTTCTCTTTTCCCGGCAGACGTTTCTCGTAGATGGCGCCGTGCGCCTGCGCTGCATCTTCTATCACTTTCAGTCCGTGGCGGGCGGCTAAGTGATGCACGTCCTGCATATCGGCTAAACGACCGTACAGATGTACAGGCACGATGGCGCGCGTATGGGGAGTTATTAACGCCGCAGCACGGTCTGTATCTATGTTGCATGTATCGGGAGAAGGTTCGCAAAGCACCGGTTTAAGTCCGGCACGCAACACGGAGAGCATGACTGCTATGTAGGTATTGGCTGGCACTATCACTTCGTCGCCTTCGTGCATCACTCCCAACTCCCGGTAAGCAAGGAGTATCAGGGTAAGAGCATCCAAACCATTCCCGGTACCTATGCAATGGGGCGTACCGCAGAAATGGGCAAACTCCTGTTCAAACCGTTCTGTCGCCTCACCATACAGGTACCAGCCGGAGTGTAACACGCGCAGCAGGGCAGCGGAAAGCTCCGGCTCGAAGGAAGCGTTGATTCTCTGCAGTTCTAAATACTTTATCATAGTTTCAATTCATAAACGTCGTACATGATTGCTCTGGCTCCGAAGCCTTCTTTCTGAAACAGCAGTCCTTCGTTCAGTACCCGCCCGCCCTGCTCGGTGGAGATGCCGAAGTCGAAATATTGTTTGCGGGCATAGCGAACATGGATAAGATGATGGAAGAGCAGGTCGAGCGCTCCGTATTTCTTTCCGCGCGGCGAAGCGGCGATGTACTGCACGTGGGCTACTTCATCTGTTTCGTATATCACGCATCCGCCCAATGTACCTGCCCCTTCACATACCCGGAAGAGGGAAATCCGACGAGGGAAGTTGCGGTGCAGGCGGGTGATTTCATCTAATGAGTGTACAGGCATGGCATCGTGGCATTCCCTTAAGTTGTCCTCCAAGATATGCCAGAAAGCGGCGAAGTCCTCATCTTCCGTGATACGGAGGTTATACTTCTCCGCACGCTTTTGTTGCCGGCTGCGCAAGGTGCGGAAAGGCAGGCAATTGCCCGGAAGGACAGTGGACGAAATACTTCGTGCCGCAAGGGTAGCTCCAAGGCGTGTGAGTACAAACAAATCTTCTTCCGACGGATACCGGTGGTAAATATGAGGTATGGCACGGTAGACCAGTGAAGTAATTCCGTGCTCCGTGCGCAGGTATTCCAAGGCGGTCAGGAAAGCACTTTCCACTTTCTGTAAAGTAATGGATGGGGAGAGAAGCATTCCGCCGTAAGTCAGCCCTTGATGGGAATAGTAACAACCGCCGGAGATATTCCCGGGAAGCAGAGCTACCGGTTTCCGGTTACAGTAAATCAGCAGGGAACAATCCGTAAAACGATCGGTATGATAATCCATATAATCGCGTAGTAGCAGGAATGTTCCGTTTCTGGAACGGTGCACGAAGCGATCCCAGCGTTCTTTCTGTTCTGCCGAGTAGCGGAGTACTTGCCATTGTTGGCTATCAAGCGTATTCATTCCCATGTCTTTAGCTCACTCTTTCGTGTCTTGAAAGATTCAAAGAGAGTTTTGAAGGACTCAAATATAGATATATTCATCTGATTTATAACGCAGGTTTCGCCGGTTTATTATTTATTCCACTTTTCCCGTCAATTATTCCCCCTATGCTTTTCTCGATTCGCCGTACATTTGCTTCCACTTATCAATATTACTAATGTACGTATGAAAAAAGTTGTTTTATTTTTAGCCCTTATATGGAGTGGTACGGCATTGTTTCCGCAACAACCCGTACCCGTCAAGCCACGGATACTTATCAGTACGGATGTGGGAGGAACCTCTTCCATGAAGAAAACCGAAAATCTACCGGCTTTCCCCGGTGCTGAGGGCTTTGGACGCTATACCACCGGTGGACGAGGCGGGAAAGTATATCACGTAACTACGCTGGAAGATGGCATCGAACCGGGAACCTTGCGCCATGCCATACAACAGGAAGGGTCGCGGACGATAGTCTTTGATGTAGCAGGCACAATCTTTCTCCGGTCAAGTCTGAGAATTGCGAACGGGGATTTGACTATTGCCGGTCAGACAGCACCCGGGCAAGGCATCTGCATTGCCCGCTATCCGGTGACTGTTGACGCTAATAATGTGATAGTCCGCTATTTGCGTTTCAGAGTAGGCAATGAGAGTGGCGGCGAACCGGATGGCTTTGGAAGCGCCGATTGCCGGGATGTTATCATTGACCATTGCTCCGTCAGTTGGTCGGTAGATGAAACCTGCTCGGTTTATGGAGGAGAAAATCTGACCGTACAATGGTGCCTGATATCAGAAAGCCTGCGCACGGCAGGACATGCAAAGGGAAAGCACGGATATGGCGCCATTGTAGGAGGGGCGAAATCATCGTTCCATCATAATCTGCTGGCACACCACGAAAGCCGTACGCCCCGCCTTGGCCCGCGAGTTTCCACGCAGGAACGTGAGTATGTGGATATGCGCAATAACGTCATCTACAACTGGGCAGGCAACGGTTGCTACGGAGGCGAAGGCATGAAAGTGAATATTGTCAATAATTACTATAAGCCCGGACCGGCTACTCCTAAAAACAGTCCCGTCGGTTATCGTATTGCAGCGCTTGGTGTACGCACCACGAAGTATTGTACCAATGCCAACGGCAAACCAAACGCCTGGAAACCTATGGAACATGTATGGGGCAGGTACTACGTGGACGGCAATGTAATCGAAGGAAACGAAGATGTGACTAAAGACAACTGGACTAAAGGTATTTACGCACAAATCAGCAATGCCGCATGTGATAATACGTTTACCAAAAAGGTGGAGCGCGAGATACGCCTCTCCGCTCCCCTTGAAACCGGTGTTGTTACTACTCATTCCGCCGAAGAAGCCTATAAACTTGTTCTGGAACAAGCCGGCTGCTCAAAACAACGCGATATCATTGATTCACGCATCATAGAGGAAACCAGAAACGGTACGGCAACCTACACCGGAAGCATAACCAAGAGAGCGGAAAAAGAACCCGGACTGATAGACCTTCCTGCCGACGTAAAGCCGGAAGGCGCAGCCAGTGCATGGCCTGAGTTGAGCGATGGCGGCGTTACAATCGCCGAGTTGACGGATACCGATAGCGACGGCATGCCCGACCGTTGGGAACTTACGCACGGATTGAATCCGGAAGATGCAGCCGACGGTGCAGCCACGACCTTGAGCCGGGAAGGATATACCAACCTGGAAGTTTACCTGGAGAGTTGTGTAACAAATACCTCTTCCGCCAAGATAAAAGTACATACTATCGGCGATTCTACGATGGCGGATTATGTGGAAAACACCACGCGTACCCGTGGTTGGGGAGAGGTGTTACAGGAATTCTTTTCACCGGATGTTCAGGTCGTCAACTATGCCCGCGGAGGAAGAAGCTCACGTTCTTTCTGTGAGGAAGGTCTTTGGGACAAAGTGAAAGGAAATCTTTCGCCCGGCGACTATGTTTTCATACAATTCGCGCACAATGATGAGAAAGAAGGCGGAAAGGATGGAGCAGACTGCCGTGAGCGGGAATCTGGATAATATGGCAATGAAAGGTTTGGAGGAAGCCGAACGCGGATTGACCATAGAGAAAAACCAATGGCCTGCCGATATAGATGAAGCGGGAAACCGGTATGTAGAGTTCGTGATAGGAGGAGCAGAGAAAACACTGCTTGTTCAGCAAATATCTTTCGTGCTTGAAGGTAAGATTTGCTATCGTATCGCTTATGCACGCGGGAAAGATTTTTATCCCCGGACGGATATGGGTGAAAGACAACAAGCCACTGACAGTACGGACAAGGTAGTACTCCCCGTTAACGAAACCCTGAATCCGGGCGAACGCTTGCATATACGGTTGTTTCCCTGGAGTACAAAAGCCGATAAGGATTTGTATTTTAAGATAAAAGAGGGGACGTTTACAGGGGTTGAGATTGAATAAGTGCGCTGATAAAATGCCTTTCCCCCCCAATACATATAGTTTGTTTCCGGGGTTCACACTCTTCACATACCTCTGTAATTCCCTTATTCATGGCACTTAACGGGTGAAATCAGACCGCAAAAAGTGCCCTTTTTAAGGGTTCACAGCCTTCACCCCCCTCGTGGGGACGTTTACCACCCCTCGTTTGTTCCGGCTTTCAGTTGACCGGACGAATATTTACTCCCGTAGAGCATTGTCCGGAAACCATAACTAAAGATATGTGCTCCACAACCCCTCCTATCGTATTAAATCAACCTGCGAGAAACGGTCAACTCCAGTTGTCCGATCAGCCGACTCCAGTTGTCCGATCGGTCGACTCCAGTCGGCTGATCGGACGACTAAAGTCGGCCGTTTCAAATATCTGTGTACTAATTAGTTTGTAGCATAAACGAGAATTTAGATGAGAATGGGTACGCGGGCGAAGCGAAGCTTCGTTGTGATAAGTGATAAGGGATTAGTGATTAATGTTTAGTGATTAATGATTAATGTTTAGTGATAAGTGATTAACAAGAGTATCTCTATTCTCCT
>NZ_DBDF01000120.1 GCF_002293435.1 Bacteroides sp. UBA939
GAAATTGCCGCCAATATGGGAAGCTCGGTTGGTTCGAGTTTTACGATTACCGATGATGCGGGGGCGCAAATCACTTCCGACCTGACCAAAGGGGCGATACAGGGTGTCAGCCAGTATATGCAGAAGAAAATCAGGCAGGTGAAAGTACATCTGAAAAACGGTTATCGGGTGCTGCTGTTGCCGAAACAAAACTAATTATCAAATCTATTTTATCCACAAATTAATTCAAATTCAAATTCAAATGAAAAAGTATTTTCTACTATTCGCTATCATAGCGACAAGTGTACTGTCTGTTCATGCACAGACAGAAAACAATACGGAACCGAATGAAGTGGTTCCGGTAATGCTTCAAACAACCGAAGAGATGCAGGAAGACTTGCAACAAGTCTTGAATCCCACATTCGGGGATTATTACGAAGGTTTGACCAAGAAAATCACCTTCGACCGGATGATTCCGCCTTACGGATTAGAGGTTACTTTTAACAAAACCGTGCATATTATCTTTCCCTCGCCTATCCGCTATGTGGACTTGGGTTCGGCGAATATCATTGCAGGAAAAGCGGGAAGTTCGGAAAATATTCTGCGTGTGAAAGCTGCTATTCGAGGTTTTGAAACGGAAACTAATCTTGCCGTGATTACGGACGAAGGAAGTTATTATACCTATAATGTAAAATATGCGGATGAACCGGAAAAGCTCAATATCGAGATGAAGGACTTTATGCATGATGGCATCGCTACCAACCGTCCAAACAATTCGCTTGACATTTACCTGAAGGAACTTGGCAACGAATCGCCCCGTGTGGTGTACCTGATTAACCGTGCTATCTATACCGACAACAAACGGCACATCAAGCATATCGGCGGAAAACGTTTTGGTATTCAGTACACCCTGAAAGGAATTTATTCGCACAATAACCTGCTGTACCTGCATACGCAGATTCAGAACTCGACCAACGTATCTTTCGATATTGATTTCGTGCGGATGAAAATCGTGGATAAGAAGCTGGCAAAACGTACCAGTATGCAGGAAACTGTTATCTATCCACTCAGGGCTTATAACTTCGTTTCGTCCGTTGGCGCCAATCAGACGGAGCGAACAGTATTTGCATTGGATAAAATCACCATTCCCGCCGACAAGCAACTGATTATCGAAGTGTTCGAGAAGAACGGAGGTCGAAATCAGACCTTTACTATTGAAAATGCAGACCTGATTCGCGCACGTCAAATCAACGAACTGAAAATAAAATAACATGGGACGGATTGTATTATTGATGACTTTGTGTCTTGCCCTCTGTGGGCAGGCACACGCCCAGCGTTACCTGCCGGGGCAAAAAGGGATACAGTTTACAGCAAGTGCCGTAGATGGTTTCAATTTGGAGAAAGGCGACAAGCAAGCCTTTGCGGGTGGTATAGCCCTCGCCTCTTATACGAAAAGCGGCGACCGCTGGGTATTTGGCGGAGAGTACCTGCAAAAGTCATATCGGTATAAAACAAAGTTGATACCCACTGCTCAGTTTACGTTGGAGGGCGGGTATTACTACAAGTTCCTGAGTGACCCCAGCAAAACGGTTTTCTTTTCTATCGGAGCTTCGGCGATGGCGGGATATGAAACGGTAAACTGGGGAGAATCCCTACTCTTTGATGGTTCTACGATTACCAGCGATGATAATTTCCTGTACGGCGGAGCGGTAACTTTCGAGGTGGAAACATATTTGTCTGACCGCATTGTATTGCTGCTCAACGTCAGGGAACGTATTTTGGGCGGTTCGTCCATCAACCTGTTCCATACACAAATCGGGGCGGGACTGAAATTCATTATTAATTAGGTGTTTAACAAATAAAAAACAAAGAAATGAGAAAATGCTTATCTTACATACTTTTTACGCTATTGCTGGCTGCAATAGCGTGTGCCTGTAGCG
This sequence comes from Bacteroides sp. UBA939, assembly GCF_002293435.1. Lineage (GTDB taxonomy): Bacteria > Bacteroidota > Bacteroidia > Bacteroidales > Bacteroidaceae > Bacteroides. The sequence goes on from NZ_DBDF01000120.1 coordinate 1,920, forward strand.
ACGATATTGATATTCAGCAGGATTATGAATTCTCGGTTACTCACTTGCCTGTGCCCAAAAGGTTGCAGGTAAACGAGGTGGCTGAAATACGCTGTATGCTGCACCGGCAGGGCGAATACAGTAATACCCGCTATTATCTGCGGTATTTCCAATATGACGGGGCAGGTGAATTATGGATGGACGGCGGAGAGCCGTTCCTGCCCAATGATGTTTACGAACTGACGGATACTTCGTTCCGGCTGTATTTCCGTTCGCTGTCTGATGATGCGCATAATATAGAGGTGGTGTTTTTCGATTCGTTCGGGAAGGAGTTCCCGGTGACTTTTGCGTTTAGTAATGAGCAGGGGGAGGAAGAAAATATTGCTGAATAAACTATCTTTTAGTAACTTGCTGAAAAACACCTGATAAATGCTTGTCAGGTGTTTTTTTATGGGTAATTTTGCAAAAAACAGTTATAAATGAAAGTTGTTCTTGATACAAATATTATTTTTAGCGACTTCCACCTTAAAGGTGCGAAAATTAAGAATCTGTGTGAATCTACCAACTCAATAGGTGGTACTGTATATATACCAGAGTTGGTAATTGATGAATCAATTAATAAATATAAGGAACAACTTCATTTAGGAAAATCCAAAATAGACAAAGGAATATCTGATTTAAAAAGACTTATAGGAGAAATGGATTTTGATAATCCTATTACCGACAAATATATTCTTAACGAGGTAGAAGAATATAAAAAAGAATTTAGAAAACAAATAAAAAAATTAGAGATAAAAATCATTCCATATCCAACTATTAAACACCAAGAGCTTGTTAAGAGAGATTTAGCGAGGAAAAAACCATTTCAGGAAAGTGGAAAAGGTTATCGAGATGCTTTGATTTGGGAGAGTATAAAATCTTTATGTGAAAAATCATCCGAATTATTTAATACTCCTAAAGTTGTTTTCATCAATAAGAACTATAAGGATTTTTGTGAAAAAGGTTTTTCTCTACATCCTGATTTGAAAGAAGATCTAGCAAATAATGGATTTCAAGAAGATTATGTTAGGATTGTAGAAGAAATTGACATATTCATTGATGACTACGTAAAGCCACAACAGAAAGTATTCAAAAGCATATTAACAGAACTGAATGAAAATAAACAGTATAATGATATTGATTTAAATTCAGAAATAGAAGATAGAGTTATAAAATACTTATCACATCGCGAGTTTGATTATGAAGAAAGTCCATTCAGACAAGAATTCGAAAATCCGTCAGTTGTTGGTGTTGATGAGCCTTCATTTACAGTAACAGATGTTAGACAAATTTCAGAGGAAGAAATTCTTGTTGAAATTAATGTAGATGTGGATTGTGAGTTTGATTTCTTCATTTTCAAAAGTGATGCAGTGTGTATGGACGAAGATGAGTTACCATACATTTGGGACAATGACTGGAATAAGCATTATATGGCAGCTTCAAAAACGGTTCCGATTAGGTTGAAAATGTCGTTAATTGTTAATGCAGCTTTTGATGAGATACTTTCAGATGATATAGAAATTATTCGCCCAGAAATAGACTATCAAAATAGATTTTAATAAAAAAATAAATGAGATGAAACAGTTTGTTGTAACATTCAGAGTAAACGGAGAAATTCATAGTTTGGAATTTATGGATAACATCAATAGCAATAAACCGCGTGAAATAAATGCAAAAATATGGATTAATGATTATGTTCAAAACCAATTAGGCATAAAAACCGGAGTCCCATATCAAATAATCAGCATAGAGCAAGTAAACGGGAATGAATGAAATTGATTTGTAATCCGCTCATCTAATTCATCACCCCACCTTTAGCCATCCCTATCAAATACTACTCAACCGTCAAGTTCTCCACATTGGTGACCTTGCTCACCAGCGCATATTTTGCGATAAGTTTTTTCAGATACTTGGGCGGCAGGTGCAAGCTGCCGAAAAATCCTTGTGGTAGTTCAGACCGAAGTTGGTCTGTTGTCAGATGCGACATATCGTAAAATACTTCTGCCATAACTTTTTAGAGGATAATCACTGCAAATATAGTAACTTTGCAAGCAATACGAAGCATGTAATTACATTAAGGACAATTCAATAGATACGAAAATTATGATAACATTAACGATTGAACAAACGTGCATCCGCTGCGGAGAATGCGTTAGCGTCTGCCCTGCTCATATTTTGACGCAGGAAGGCAAGCAAAGTGAAATAGGCATCAACAACCTTCCAACCTGTATCGAATGCGGGCAATGCGTAGCAATATGCCCAACCGACTCGGTAACACACTCTACCTTTCCGCCCGAAACTGTCCACAAAGTGAATGAGTCGCTTCTTCCTTCTCCCGATGCTGTGATGGAACTGATTCGCAAACGCCGCTCCAACCGTTCGTTTTCCGACAAGGAAGTGCCGACGGAATTATTGGATAAAATACTGGAAGCTGCCCACTTTGCACCTACGGGCGCAAACAGGCAAACTTTGCAATATACGCTTGTTACCAACGACAGGGTTTTGCAGGAAGTTACAGCCAATACCATAAAGGTAATCGACCAACAACTCGCAGCATGGAAAGATTCGGGCAATGAGGAGATGCTGAACATGATGAGCCGGTTGAGCATATCATACAAACAGGGAACAGATTTGATACTGAGAGGTGCTAAGGCTTTGATTTTGATACATTCCACAGCTAATGGCTCTGCCGATGCGAATATTGCATATCAAAACGCTTCACTGATGGCTGAGAGCCTGAAAGTCGGACATTTCTACACCGGATATGTCTATATGTTCTCTTCGATGGATAAAGAAGGAATCATCAAAAAAGCGTTAGGCATCGAGGGCGATATATACGCCGGAATGGCTTTGGGTATGCCCAAGTATTCATTCAAAAAGTATATCGACCGAAAACCGATGGTTATAAACAAGTTCCTATGGAACTTATAAAATTTATTTTTTTCTCACTAATTATATTGCAATTAGCTCTAACAGGATGTAGTAACTCGAATAATCAAACGAAACACCCTGAATATTTGGAAACTACAAACTCTGAATTAGGATGTGTAGAATTGAATTATGATAGTGTAACTTATCGCCCTTTCGGTGTGTTTGGCGGAGGTGGAACGCTTACTTTCTCCGAATTTATAGGGAATCAAATAGGAATCCGAAAAATGGAGACTCCACCTCCCATAAAAATATACGAGATAAAAGGGTATAATTCAAAGGAATGGATTGTTGATTATGATGACGTATTAATGGGCGGAAATATGATATTCAAAGCTGTAGGAGTTACAGATATTCCACCGGAACTTGCAAAGTATAAGCAATATGACTTCTAAAAGGGAAATAGTGATGGAATATGTAAACATCGGCAATCGGGTTCTAAATAATTATATACTCCGAACATCTTTAGGCTACGTTGTTATCGACACAGGGTACGCCGGAGGTTTTGACCGCTTCTGCAAAGGTTTGAAACGAACTTCGATAAGCATGGAGGAGATAAAATACATCTTTGTAACCCACGCTCACGATGACCACGTTGGCTATTTGAACGAACTGAAACAAGCTACAAATGCCACCATTATTATGGATAGCCAATCTCCTGAAAGGTTGTTGCTGGGTCAAAATGTCTGGGACGGCGGCTACTCATCCCGATTGGCTAAAGGCTTTGTCGGCCTGTTCACTCTTTTCGGGAAAGGATCTCATAATTTTCCTGTAGTCGAAAAATTGACTGACACATTGCTTTGGGATGGACATACTCAATTCCTTGAAGAAAAAGGAATCCCACTCAAAATTATATCCTTGCTGGGACATACCAAAGATTCAATCGGATTGCTGACTTCGGACGAATTGCTTTTTTTGTGGCGATGCGACTATGAATGGATTTCCAAGTATCAACAGAAATATCATTTGGATTGAGGATTTGGATGATTACAGAAGAAGTTGGCAAACGATGCTGAATTGTGGTGCAAAAATGATTTTGCCTTCTCATGGAAAACCATTTCCGGTAACAGACCTTGAAAAATATGTTGGTAGCTTGGGAGAATTGAAGCTATATAAGCCGTAAAATACGACATAAACCAGTCAACCGACTACAGGGGCAAGATAAAAAACAGTCAACCAAAATCAGGTTACTACATGCACAAACGCCACCTGTTTTGTTTAACAAAAAAATATTTCTGTTAAACAAACGGGGTGCTTCTGTTTAACAGAAATTGTCCGCTGTAAAAACTGGGCTTCAATGAAATTATTTCATCGAAATAATGCTTTATATTTAGAATTGAAGAGCCGTATTTGCTCAAAATATAAATCAAAATGGAAGAGACAAGAACAGCGCTATTACCCCAAACTTACTAAAGGATAAATCTGTAGTCTCAAATTGGGAAACTATTGCAAGTAAATATCAAATTCCTAAATCAGAACAATTTCTAATGAGTGCTACTTTTAGATATTGACAAAGACGAAGGAGATTTTTCTATAAAAATGTAGATTGCTTCATTACGGATGCAAATATAGAGCTTTTAGATAATCTATTGGAAAATAATCAGTAAAATACTTGTTGATCTTTTTATAGTTTCGTAGGATGTTCATTTAGGGATAGATTGGTTACTGCTGACTCCATCAACATTTTTGCATATTTTATAGGGGTAACCCATATTCCATTGCCTAAAACACGATGACCAACTCCAACAATATTACCTTCATAATCAAACATTGGAGCACCACTAAGTCCAACCCAATCATCTTCTATAATCTCATCTGGGTATTCAAAAACAAAATAATTTCTGGCTGCTCCATTATAAGAGATATTGCTATAGAGAGCATTTGTACGTATGCCTTTTATTCCAACTATATCATTTCTTACAACCCCACATATTGAGTATTTCTGTTCATTCGTTGGCTCTGTAAATTGGGATGTGTCATAAAATTGTTTTTCTATTCCTGCTGGTTGTATTATGTTTCCATATACAGAAATCTCATGCGTCAAAAAAGGATATTTAAAGTTGATATTCTTTAGCAAGCACACTGAAATATCGATCAAATCTTCGTTTGCATTTGTAAGATTGATCCTTTCCGCATAATAGAATTCACTCAAAGGAGTTAAAACTGTGGATATATTATCATCTATATTATTTACATTATTAACAATGGCAATAATATATTCGTTACCAGTCCTAATTTCTGTATTTTCGTAATCATCGCGATGAAGCACATGGTCAGCTGTTATAAGAAAAGGCTTGCCTTTGTAATCAGCAAGGAATCCACTTCCAAACCCAATAGGGTTTAACAATTCTTTATCTTCAGGCATAAAAATATATAGCTGACAATATACTAATGATTGGAGTCTAACTAGTTCAAAATATCGCAATTCATCCATATCTTTTTACGTTTTTTAGTTGTCAATGAATGTGGGCAGGTACAATTGGAGTCCCAATATAAGAAAACAGCCTTGCAACCATTTGTTTTATTATTATATGATTTAAACGATAAATAATAGGCTTATCACTATTCTCATCCTTCAAGTGCTCAGCATCATTATATATTATTCCTAACATAAAATAAATATCCGGCAATTCTCCTAAAATAGTTTCAGCGAATGATAGTTTCAGTCTTGTTCCATGTTTAGCAAGAAAAGTCTGTTTATGACTTGCATCAGTTAATAAGTCATAAACCAATTTTTCTATTCTAATTCGAACACAGGTACAGACAGCATACGGCTCAAAATCAGTATTATTAGCTAAGTATTTATTTGTCTCATCAATTGTGTATTGAAGAAAGTTTGGATGTTCTCCCCATAATTCAGCAATCCCTAAAGCTCTAAATTCAATTCTTTTATTTATTTTTCCTGTTGAAAAGTGCAATAAGTGTTTGGCTATATCATCTTTGACAGATATATCTTCTCTTTTTGCCAATAATTTGCGCATATTTGCATTTGGTAAGGCTTGGACATTTTTCAGATATTGGATATTCATCCTTTTAGGAGAAAAAACATAATTTCTAAAATACTCAGGAGACAAATGAGTCATGATAATGGGATAGATATTACAATATTTATTCAAATCATTAATAGCTTCAGACAAATAGTATTGCGTGGCTGTCATATTGACCGCATCTAAATAATCGAAAACTTCATCGATTATTATAATGCTGTTATCTCCATGTCTAACTTTAGCTCTTACACACTGGAGCATAATACACAAAGTTAAGACATCTCGCTGACCATAAGATATATCAGTTGCATGAGGAAAATTAACAACTAAAGATTTTTTTTCTTCTGTAGCTTTAATATTTTTCCACGTTGCCCCAAGCAATATGAGATTCTCATTAAAAACATCTCTAAAGATCTCATAATCTGCTCTTTTTACAGAATCTTTGAATGCCGTTTTATGTTTATGATAAAGAGATTGAAGTTGATAAAAATATGAAAATTGATCTAACTCTGATAAATTTGGGAAAGCTCTTCTTATATACTCAATAATAGGCATATAGGATGCTTCTTGTTTTAATTGGGTCAGACAATCCGGATTGAAATTGTTTTTAATATTTTCTACTGTCCCTGATAGGGCGTGTATATGGGTTAGTACCTCTTCTATTAAGTCAACTCTTTTCTTTGCGGAAAATTTATCTAAATCTGAGTAAAGTGTTTGCAAATCACATAAAAAGGATTTATTGTTGATTATATCAGCTGAAATGTTAGGTAACACTCTCGCATTAGCTCCAAAATCTCTTTTAATATCGCTAATAGAATAAGGTATTACAGATTTTCCGGGAATTGTTTTCACAACTTCGATACTATCAATGCTCAAATGCCCGCTTGTGCTGACAAAACTTCCCATATTTTTGCTTACAGCTTTTGCATTGATACGGTTTTTGATACAAAAAATTTTAAAACGGCTAGAAATTGTATTTATGGTTTTGTCTGCGGTATAGACTACACCATTTTCTGTTATCGAAAATAAGGGAGTCAATGTCGCATTCCCTTGATGCAAATCTCTCTTGTCTAATTCTATTTTCCCTGTCTTTAAAGAATCAAAGGCTGCTGTAATGGAACTTTTCCCAAAACCATTCGGAGCTACAAGAATATTTATTTTACCAGAAATTATTTTGGTATCAAAAGAATTATCAACTGTTCCAAATCCTTTTATGTTCTGAATAGTTATGTTTGAAATTTCACTCATATATATTTTTTCACAAAGATATACCAATCAGTCGAAATTAGCTAATTTAACACCAATAACTATTTGAAATAAAGCCATATATAGTTTTGGTAATCTAAAAGGCTTTTTGATACTTTTTCTCCCCGCCGCTTAGCAAGTCATAGAAAAAGTAACGGCGGATTTCTCCGCCGTCCGTTTACTCCTGCTTTTTAGAAAGCCATTCATCCCGTCGTTTTCGACATTCTTCCAGTGTTTTAGCGACTGTTGAAAATAGTTCGCCATCCGTATGGCGGTAATCATATTGGTAGTACTCCGTCCCTCTGAACGCTCCCACTACAAATGTGGTGTAATTTTCTTGTCCTGCTTTGCATACCAAACAGCCATTACTGTCATTGATTGAATTTGTTTTCATATCTATTGCTTTATTAATTGTTAGAAAAATAATTGTAATTTTTTAGAAAATGAATACTACGATTAAAGAAGCGATAAGCAGGAAAAGAAAAACGGAGATAAGGATGCTTATCAGTTTGAACACACACTTAATCAGTAAGCGGACAAACAGGTATATCATCACCATGCCCAATAATGACCATACAGCAGCACTCACCTTTGTCAGCAACCATACACATACGACTACACATACCAACCTAAGCATCAATTTTATGTTAATTCCAAAAGTGAGGCTATTTTGTTTCGTTCTATCGTTTCTCTTTTCCATGACTTTTTTTTTCTGCGGCATCCGTCAGGTCGGCTGTTTTTTGTTTCGTATTGGCGGCAAAAGGTCGGAGGGGTGATACAGACAAATTTTTTGCATGAAATACGCTCAAACGAAGTGCAGCAGGAAGATTTCCTGCAAAACCCGAAAGGGCATGAATTTTTCGTTTCACACTCCGGGATACCTTTGCCAATCGAAAGGAAGAATAGCCGATTAGGATACTTCCGGTAATGAGGAATGGGAAAGAGGAACGATACCGGAGAATAGATAATTGCGATAGCAATAGATTTGAAAATCGGTTAAATGCAGACGAATATTTTCGTCCTTATTTTGGGTTTTGAAGATAATGTTTACCTTTGTAGAAGATTCAAAAAGAGTTATTTGAAGTGATGAAAAATGAAGCGAGGTAAAGCGGTTAGGTAGTTTCTATCTCATTACCTATCGCTGAATATTAACTGTTCAAATCCTTATTGCACACTACTTTGGGGAAATATGATTATCTTTGCACTATGAAACATAATTTCTTAGAGAGATTCGACAGATACATCTACTGGATATGGTCAGGACTATGGTTAGTTCTTTTCATACAGTTTTCGCACAGTTCAACCGTCACTGAAGCTGCACTAATGTCATTGCTTTACGTGGCAACACTATTCCCGTTCACCACCTTCTTAAGTAAGAACCTGCTTGAAAAGGCTATGAGGAAAAGGAAACTCTTGCCTTTCATCCTTCAGCTTATCTTTATTACACTGATAGCTACATGCCTGAGTATTTGTGTTTTCATCGTATTCAATTATTTAGAGAAGACAGGAATCTTCCCCCGCTCTCCAATGCTTAGTGGGGAGAATTCTATTCTGCATGATTTCGCAGGCTCGTTTGTTTCCGCCTTACTGATTAATTTCGGATTCTGCGGGTTAAGGTTCTTTGCGGAGAACCTGAAATTGCAAAAAGTATTGATTGATTCTCAACTACAGATTCTTCAGGAACAAATTAATCCGCATTTCATGTTCAACGTACTAAACCATGTCAATGTGTTGATAAGGAAAGAGCCGGACTTGGCATCAACCGTTCTTGTGCAATACACAAACATTCTACGCTATCAGTTGTACAGTGGGAAGAAAGATTTTGTAAGTGTCGGGCAAGAGGTTGGCTTTCTGAAAGACTTTATAGAAGTCGAAAGAATCAGGTGGAAGAATAATTTAGACGTGGAATGCTCCTGGAGTGTAGAAGATGATAACGCCATGCTTTCTCCTTTGTTGCTGATTACCTTCGTAGAAAACGCCTTTAAGCACGTTTCCCGTTCAAAAACAGAGAAAGGCTATGTTCGTATTGACTTGACGCAAAGGGATGGAGAACTCATCCTGTTTGTTGAGAACTCTAAATACGCTGACATCCCGGTCGTTGAAAAACGCGAAGCATCGGGTATTGGCTTGGAGAACATCAGAAAGCGCCTGGAGATTCTTTATCCGGACAGATATCATTTACAGATAAGCGAAACGGACACAGTATATTCAGTCTCACTGTCTATAACCTGTATTATTCATACTGTAGGATAATACTATAACAACTAAGTACTCATGTTTAATTATCTTATAGTATCTGTCAAAGTACAAACTAATTCATGAACATTTACTTATGGCAAATATCATTTCAAAACAACCGGACTTAAGGTTAAAGTGCCTGATTGTCGATGACGAAGAGTATGCCATCGACGGAGTTATCGACTATCTTCAAGACATAGATTCACTTGAAGTTGCCGGCACATGCCTGTCGGCGATAGAAGCCGTAGAAGTATTAAAGAAACAGGATGTGGACTTAATGTTCCTTGATATAAACATGCCTCGCCTCACCGGCTTGGAACTGTTAGAATCCATGCAGAACCCACCTCTAACGATATTAACCACCGCATACACCGAGTTTGCATTGGACGGCTTCAGACTGAATGTTGTTGATTATCTGCTGAAACCGTACACCTTTCAGCGTTTCTTCCAGGCAACACAAAAGGCGATAGATTTATATAAATCGCGTATCGTGCCTGATGAAAAGGACAACGGGCGCACATTAGATATGTATATCCGGCAGGATGACTCGTTCCAAAGGATAAACTGGGAAGACATACTGTTTGTGGAATCCATGCAGAACTATCTAAAACTTCACTTTGCGGACAAGACGCTCGTTATCCACCAAACCATGTCCTCTTTGGAAGAGATACTGCCTAAAGACCATTTTTTCAGAGTGCATAACTCATACCTGGTAAATGTCAACCAAATAGACAGGATTAACGGAAGGCGTTTATTCGTCAATGGAAACGAACTGCCAATTTCCAAATACAGGAAAGAAGCATTCTTAAATTCGGTGGTGTACCGAAAGCTTATAAGTAAATGATTTCATTGGTTTTTTCTATGATTTCATGTACATTTGCAACTGCTACCCCCACAACAGGCAGCCTAACTATTTTCGGAAAGGAGAATCATGATAGAATTGCGAACAGTCAACCTTACCCGCTACATCACCCCCTTGCGCGAAGGCGGCTCGCTGCCTGCACTTGCCGAGGCTGATGACGAATTCAAGTACGTCGTGAAGTTCCGCGGCGCCGGCCATGGCACGAAAGCGCTGATTTCCGAACTGATTGGCGGCGAAGTGGCACGCGCGCTGGGGCTAAAAGTACCGGAACTGGTATTCCTGAACCTTGATGAAGCCTTCGGTCGCACCGAAGGGGACGAAGAAATACAAGACCTGCTGCAAGCCAGCCGCGGACTGAACCTCGGGCTGCACTTTCTGTCGGGAGCCTTGACCTTCGACCCCGTGGCTACCAAAGTCTCCCCCGACCTGGCTTCGCGCATCGTTTGGCTCGATGCATATCTTACTAATATAGACCGCACCTCGCGCAACACCAACATGCTGATGTGGCACAAGGAACTCTGGCTCATCGACCAGGGCGCCTCACTCTACTTCCATCATTCGTGGGAGAACTGGGAGAAACATGCCCGAAGCCCCTTCGCCTATATCAAGAGCCATGTGTTGCTACCCGAAGCATCCCGACTCGAAGAAGCCGACGCCTCCCTGCGCATCTTGCTGACCGGGGAGAAGATACGGGAAATCGTCTCGCTCATCCCCAATGACTGGTTGCACTGGAACGATACGCACGAGACTCCCGAAGAAATCAGAGATATATACACCCGCTTTCTGACCGAAAGACTGGCACATTCCGAAACCTTTGTAAAAGAAGCGCAGAATGCAAGGAAAACACTTATATGAGTACGCAGTTATCCGACTGGTTCCCAAAGTGGAACGCGAAGAGTTCTTCAATGTGGGAGTTATCCTTTTCTCGAAAAAGGAGAACTTCATCAAGTCCGCCTGCCATGTGGATGAGGAGAAGTTAAGGCTGTATGTTTCCGAGGTAGACCGTGAACTGGTCTTTACGCACCTGGATGTGTTCAATAAGATATGTGTGGGTGCCGGAGATGGCGGTACCATTGCCCGGCTCGACGTACCGGAACGTTTCCGCTGGCTGACTGCCGTAAGGAGTTCCTGTATTCAAACGTCTCGCCCACATGCCGGTTTCTCCGACAATCTGGACAGGACGTTAGAACGATTATTTAAAGAGCTGGTTCTATGACGGAGTAGCGTACTTTGCTTTCAACTCCTCTACGCCCGTTCCGGTGAAATAGTCTTCGATAAACGCCCAACGCTGCGCATCGTCCATTCCATCCGTTCCGAAGAAGAAGGAGAACAGTTCCATCTGCTCCAGGAATATCTTCTCGTTATTTTCAAGAATCAGGTTGTGGTATTCGTCGGAAGCTGCAAGTTGCTCCAGGATTTCGGGTTCATCGAAAGCAACCGATACGCAGGGGGTACCGCCGCCTTCAACGCTGAACGAAAGGCAATCGAGCATGGAAAGCAGGTTGAGCAACATATTCAGGTCGGAGAATGGGGTACTGTAAAACAACAGACGGTCGCCTTTACTGCCTACAATACGCTGGTTGAACAGTTTTTGATAGCGGGATAACAGCAAATCAAAGCCTTTTGTTACCGTAAAAGAGAGTTCGTTGGAGTCCTTCTTCTTTATACTGCTGATGTAGCTCACGCTACGACCTTCTTCCGTACGCGACTCCAGCAATGAGCCGATGAAACGTTTTGCCGACGGTACGTCCATGTTATGTTCGGCAAATATCGCACGCAATTCTTCTTCATCGAAGCGGCCTTTCGTTTTACGCAGTTTATCTACCAGCAGGTTCTTCAGGCTATTGAACAGTGCATCCATCCGCCGGCGAATTACCGCTGCATCTTCTTTCAGCAGCACATCATGTTTGCCTACAGACACTGCACGGGAGCCTTCCCACAGCGTACCGCCATTCAATTTCTGTTTAAACTCTCTGTATCCCAACTCGGCGAAACGCTCTTCCCAGAGTTTCTCCAGACGTGCCGTGTAGACATCTTCCGTACCGGATACTTTCGTAAGATAAGCTCCGAATTCACGAATAAAAGTATCGCCCGTCTTATCCTGTACGTAGCCTTCCGTCAGTAGGTTCTGCGGACTGACCTCCAGCAGTTTCTTGCCGTAACGGTGGCTCAAGTCATCTTCCAGCCACAGCAAGGCTGTCTTAATCAACTGTCCCAGTTCTGCTTCGTACTCCAGTTTGTTCTTCATCCGCGGTAGCTTCACCACGAATTCGAAGTCGGACAGAGACACGAGCATTTCCTGCTTTCCGCCTTTCATCCGGTACACTTCCATCAGTTTCTTCAGTATCAGCGATAACTGTTCCTGTGCGATATTGCCTGCCGCGTGCAGACGTTTCATGTAATAAAAGTCCCGCTCATGATAGTCTGTTGCCGAAACGCCGTGGATATCTGCGTCGCGGGCTGCACGTCCAATCTCCTGTATATAGTCCACGAACGTGCTGGACGGCGCCACATGATACACGCGGTCGATGTCGCTGATATCCACACCCATACCGAATGCCTTTGTGGCTACAATCATTCGCTTTTCGCCTTCTTTGAACTCTTGTACAATTGCTGCTTTCTGTTCCTTATCTTTCTTGCCGTAGTAAGAGGCTACCAGATGCCAGTCTACCGGTTTCACCCATGTCTTCAGGCGCATATCGATACCTCCGGCAAAGGGATAGTAAAGGATGGTTTTGTGCCCGTCAAGGAAGTCGTCTACCCGTGCTGCCACTACGCGTTGCTTGGCTTTATCGTACGTTTCACCTTCTTCCATCTCCATCTGGCGGATGTCGAAACCGATGTTTTGGCGTTTCACGGTACCTGCATAGAGCACACAGGGATCCATTTGCAGCGAACGGATGGTTTCAAACACCATATCGTTGCCTCCTTTCGGATTCCAGACTGCTGTGGCTGTGAGTGCAAAGAGCGGGAATGCATAGCCGAGGTTTTTCTTCAGGCTTTGCAGATAACGTCCCAGGAACCAATAGTCTACACGGAATTCCTTGCCCCAGGTAGTCACCGTATGGGCTTCATCCACTACCACCAGACCGATACGACGTTCGCCGGCAAAGTGCCTGATGTCATACGAGAGCAGCAATTCCGGCGAGAGATAGAATAAATCGACTTCACCTTCATGCACTTGCCGGTACACTTCGTTTTTCTGTTCGGGGGATAAATCGGAGGAGGCATAGGCTACGCGCGTGTATCCTAAATCCTGCAAGCCTTCTACCTGGTCTACAATCAGTGCTTTCAGGGGGGATACAACGATGGTCAGCAGTCCGTATTCATTGCCCAGATAGATGGCGGGCAACTGGAACAGCAGGGATTTTCCTGCTCCGGTGGGTGCCGTAAGCAGGATGTTGTCCACTTCGGCTGCTGCGGTGAGTGCTTTCTCTGCTTCGGCATTTTGCGTTTTCTCTGCTTCGGCGTTTTGCACTTTCTCCGTTCCGGCATTTTTCGCTTTCTCCGCCTCAGCTATTACGCTTTCTATCAATTGCCCTTGCGAGATATGGAACGTGTCCTTTCCCTTGAACAAATCGTTGTACACTTCCAGGTCACGAAACTGTTCGTACCCATAAATCTCTCTCAAAAGTGCATGTACTGCCTCCCGGCAATGTTCGGGCAGGTGCCGTTCTTTTAGTTGCGGTAACTGTTGCGCTTTATCTTTCTGAATACCAGTCATTAGTAATACATTGAATTAATTTTGTCACAAATATAAGTGAAAATATTGAGTTATAGACTTATTCAATAAAAATACTGATATAATAATTGCACCCGAATATAAAAAAACGGTTGAATTATAGAACTAAAAGAGAAAAACAATAAAATAACTTTTAATAAAAAAACACTAAAAGAGTACACACAGTACCTATTTTATAACGAAAAACAAAATTCCCAATCAAATATTTGTTTTATAAAAGAAAGTGATATCTTTGCACACCAAACAACAGACACCATCTTTAATTAATTTATTATATGAAAAAGTTTATTCTATTATTTTTATTGTGCATTTCCATAATGCCATGTTATGCACAAGAGGGTCAAGAACCCGAGTTTGTAGGTGAAGTAAATCTCATTAATGGAGACCAAGTCTTGCCTTTGGATAAAGAGTTTATAACGATAAAAACTAAAGCAAGTGCTTCAATGTATATTGTTGGCGTGGGAAATATAAAAACTAAAATTAATGTCGAAGGAAATGCTGCAAGCGTAAGAGCATCTCAAGATGGAGACTTCAAATTAGTTGTAAGAGCTGTAGATAACAATTCTGATCCGCTATCTATCATCAGTATTTTCCAATTTGAGACAAGTAAGAAGAAAAGGACGGCAGAACTTTCCTCTCTTGCTACATTTGGCGGTCAAACAGACAATAAATTGAAACAATTAGGATTTTCTGCAAAAAAGTTCGGAGAAAGTTCATATTTGATTACCTTAAAGGAAAAGCCAGCCGGTGAAATAGGAGTAATCGTGAAAAATCCCAATACTAAAGATGAGAAGAGCATTATTGTGTCCTGCTTCGGTATAGACAAGTAAACGGATGAAAAGCATTATAAGAAGAGGGGGCGATTGAAAAATCGCCCCCTCTTCTTTATTCTATCTAAAACCTTATTAAAGGCTTCACAAATTATCCGCTAATACTCCTCTTCGTTGAAGAAAAAATCCTCTTTACTGGGATAATCAGGCCAAATATCTTCTATGCTTTCGTAAATATCACCTTCATCTTCCATTTCCTGCAAGTTTTCAATCACTTCAAGCGGAGCGCCCGAACGGATGGCATAATCAATTAATTCGTCCTTGGTTGCCGGCCAAGGAGCATCTTCCAGCTTAGATGCTAATTCCAATGTCCAATACATAAATTCTAAGTATTAAAATTGTGAATATTAAATCATTTTTTCTATTTTTCGGCAAAAGTATAATAAAATTTTTCACTTACAACTTATTCTCCCAAAATATTTCATTTTTTTTCTCTTCTTGATTTATCTTCCGCGACAAAACGAACAAATAATCGGATAAACGGTTCACATAAGCAAGCAAATCAGGGGTTACTTCACATTGTTCGGCAAGAGACAGAATGCGACGTTCCGCCCTCCGGCACACTGTACGACACACATGGCATACACATGCGCCACGGCTGCCACCGGGCAATATAAATGCGCGCAGCGGAGGAAGCAGTTTATCCAAACGGTCTATCTCCTGCTCAATACGTTCTATCTCTTCGGGATGAATGACGCTGGCATACTTTAAATCCGTCTTTTCAAGGTCTGTAGCCAGATTGGAACCGACAGCAAAAAGACGGTCCTGAATATGGCGAACCAACGTTCTGTCTTCTTCATCGGACAGGTAAGTAATAAGCAAACCCAGGTTAGCATTCAGCTCATCCACCGTGCCATACGCTTCGAGACGGACATGGGTTTTAGGAACACGCGTACCGCCTACTAATGAGGTAGTACCTTTATCACCGGTCTTAGTATATATTTTCATAAGCAACGAATATTTAGTGATTAGGGGTTAGTGATTAGTGATTAACAGTTAATCACTAATCAACCGTCTAAAGATAATCAAAAGTTAACAATATAGTCTTGTTTCACCTTTGTTTTATCAAAGAAGAGGATTCCAAGGTCATAAAGATCAAATGTAATCCCCACTCGTTCATCTTGCTGCATACGCTTCCAGAGGGCTTTCATCTGCGAGGTATAGCGAATTCCCTCGATGACAAAAACAGATTTCCGGGTAGTGCGAGTAACGCAGATGCGGAACACTTCTTCCATAAATTCCGGATGACGGTAATCGTGCAGATACAAGAAATCAACAGGTACGCCGGCTTCCAGGAAAAGTCCGGATAGTTCGGATGCAGAAGTATAGTCCACCCCTTCCTTCCCTGCTTTCAGATAGAGTGAAGATGCGGCAATCCTGCCGGCATCCACAATCGTATTGGGCTGGGCATAATTGACTAACCGGAACAAAAGACGTTTCACTTTCCTGGATTCATACTTCCAGTATTCACCTCTTTCATACGACAACTTTTTCTGCTCCTCTGCCAAATCCTTATATTTATGATAAGGAGTATTTTCATAAATCACCTGTGTAATCAAGTTAAAAGCAAAAGGTGAATGTACACCATAACCGCAACGGTACCGAAAACGGCATAACCAGATGAAAGGGCGCTTCAGAGTCAGTACAAAGAGGAATAAAGATAATCTGTTCTTCATATCTATATTGCATTAAATATTTAGCCTGAATAATGCAGGCTAATCTGCATTACTCCTGCTTATTGCCTACAGTATGAATAATGCAGGCTAATAAAAACCAGTCAATTTGCATTAGGAGTTCCGGAATTCTCAAACAACAACTCACAAGTTTCCCCCGCCGGTAATGACAGAACAATCACCTTGTCGGTGCAAATACTGCTCCGCCCGCCTATTGTAACCTTTGCTTGACTGACACCTGCCGGCATTTTCAAATGGAAATTCCCTGAAACCATTGCCGTAAGCGTAGCTTTAGCAGCTTTTCCATCTTTCCATTCCAAGTCAACAGATACACCGCCACGCGCTTTCATTCCACGGAAGCTACCGATATCCCAACTTTTCGGCAACGCAGGAAGCAAGTGTATAAAACCCTCATGGCTTTGCATCAGCATTTCACCGACGCCTGCAGCACCCCCATAATTTCCATCAATCTGGAAAGGAGGATGTGAGCAAAACAGGTTGGGGAATGTTCCGCCGACATGACGTTTAGTCTGCGGATTGACAGCCGGATAAAGAAGGCTCTTGAACAGTTTCCAGGCACGGTCGCCATCTCCCAGGCGCGCCCAGAAATTAATCTTCCAGGCACGACTCCAACCCGTACCGCCATCGCCTCGCCGATTCAGCGTTACGCGACAGGCATCCGCCAATTCAGGTGTAGCTTCAGGAGAAATGAGAGCTCCCGGATGCAAACCATACAAGTGAGAGACATGCCGGTGATGCACATCCTGTTCTTTATAATCTTCCAACCATTCCTGCAGATATCCCTCTTTACTGATTTGCATGGGGGGAAACTCTTTTAATGCCGCATCAAGCTTCGCTGCATAGTCATCATCACATTTCAGGATGGAAGCAGCCTCTATTACATTGGTGTACAGTTCGGTCAACAACTGCACGTCCATAGTAGGCGCCATGCAGATACTGACGGGTGTCGGGTCGTCTCCTACAAAGAAAGCATTCTCGGGAGAAGAAGTGGGAGCGGTCACCAGCCAGCCGTGTCCGGGTTCGCGTACCATTGTGGAAAAGAAGAACTCGGAAGCGCCTTTCAGTATGGGATAAATCCGTTTCAGATAATCAAGGTCATGGCTGTATTGGTAGTGTTCCCAAAGATGGGCGCAGAGCCATGCACCTCCCGTATTGGTTGCTCCCCAGGAAGGATGTTCGCCGGGAGCGGTGTAATTCCAGACATTCGTCATCATGTGAAGCACCCACCCCCGTGCGTTGTTGCCATAGAAAGTGCGGGCGGTTTCTTCGCCGGAAGGGATAAGACGCTCCACAAGAGTGGTCAAAGGCAGGTAAAGCTCCGAAAGTCCGGCTTGTTCAAGAGGCCAGTGATTCATCTGGATATTGATATTGGTATGGTAATCGCCATTCCAGGGCGTTTGCACTCCATTTGCCCACAACCCCTGCAAGTTTGGCGGCAGACTTCCCGGGCGGGTAGTGCTAATGAGCAAATAACGGCCATAATTGTAATAGATAGCGGCCAAAGCGGGAGACTCACGTTCGGTAAAACGGATAATACGTTCGTTCGTAGGTAACTTGTCGTCTTCCGTACCGGGAAGAGTCAGAGATACCCGGTCGTAAAGAGCGCGATGGGCGGCAATATGGGAGTCCTTAAGCTGCGAAGCACGGGTCGGAAATGAAGAGCCGGATTGCACCACAGCATTCAGCAAGCTGTCGCAGACTTCCCTGTAACGGCTTCCGGGGAAATCAGTCCCGGCGGCAGCATAGGAAGTGGTGGCGGACACTATCAGCCATGCTTCTTCTCCCTGTTCCAGCGTAATGCCGTCTTCGGCAGAAATGTTCTGTTTGCCTCCTTTGGAAACCAATTGCATGGCAACACGGTACTTCATGCCATCCTGACCCGGCTTACCGGTGTCCAGAGCGCCTTCCAGCAAAAGAGTGCCGCTATTCTTCCCGGTGCTTGGAACAAAAGACACACTCCCCCGCTCCGGACGGGAAAGGGAAGCCGTGAAAGAGAGGGAACGGCGGCGACCGGCAGTCAGACGGATAATCATCACATCTTTATCACGGGAGGTATAGTACTCACGCCGGTAATCAATTCCGTCTTTCGTAAAGGTAGTATAAGCTACGGCATCGCGCAGGTCAAGACAACGCCGGTAGTCAGTCACTGAAGCGGCACTATTGAGCACCGGAGTCGTATCATGTGCATCAGTCACCGGAGAAACACCATTGGCAGAAGAAGATTTCTTTCCGACGGGAAAATTAAAATTGATATAAAGGTCGGCAAGCATTTGATAACTGCCATAGGTGCCGCCCGTCTCAGGTTTCTTGGGCACAAAACTCTTGTACATCAATTCTTGCGCCTCTTCGTTTTTACCTTCAAACAGGAGTTGTTGAATGGCAGGCAAACTTCGGGAAGCTTCCGGGTTGCCGTAATCAGCTTCCATGCCACTCCAAAGAGAGATTTCATTTAATACAATATGTTCCCGCTCAATACCTCCATCGGGCATCATGCCCAAACGACCGTTACCCAAAGGCAGGGTTTCTTCCCAAATGGCAGCCGGGGAAACATAATAAAGCTGATGGTTGTGATTATCTCCGGGGATTGTCTGTGCAGTTCCCACAACAGGAGCACATACTACAAGTGATAGAAAAAAGGCAGAAAGAGTTTTCATCATACTAATTAGCATTTAAAGTTATTGTATATCGACACAAAAATAATACTAAAATCAGATTAAACCACTCCTTTTGGAGGAGTTTTAGTCAGAAGCGCGAAGTTTTATCTGTACTTCCCGCTTCTGACTAACCTGAATAATGCAGGCTAACCTGCATTATTCAGGCTTCAGGAGTTAGAGGAGTTAAAGGAGTTATCAGCCAACAAGTTGGCTTAGGAGTTAAAGCCGATAGTCTTGTTATACGATTCACGGAGTATTGGCTTTAACTCCTTAACTACTAACGAAGTGATAACTCCTCTAACTACAGTATGAATAATGCAGGCTAAAGTCGATAAGTAGCTGTTCATAATGTGAAAGCAGCATATAGAACGAGGACTGTATGACCAAAGCAGCAGGAGGACTTTTCTCTCTAATAGGGGGATTTTTCTCTCTGGCAAGAAAAATCCTCCTTAAAAGCAAAATAAGAATCTTCTAAGGGATGATTACAGGATAACTTTGTACATAACATCTGGTTGAATGCTTTAGCCTGTATTATTCATATTGCAGGAGTTCAAAAGGGGTTATCGCTGTACAAAA
>NZ_DBDF01000179.1 GCF_002293435.1 Bacteroides sp. UBA939
AAGAAGAGAAGAATCCGCGCTCGTCCGCGTTCGTCCGCTTATTCCGCGCCATCCGCGTATCCATATCTTCGCTAAATTCTCATTTATAGTAAACGAAGTACTTACACTATGAATAATACAGGATAACTACAGGATGAATAATGCAGGATGAATAATGCAGGATGAATAATGCAGGATAACTACAGGATAAATAAGATTTTGGTGCGGTTGCCCTGAAAAAACGACGAAATAATACAGTCTCTTGCTTTCTTTTACTAATTTTGCAATCCATAATCCTCAGTATAGAGATGAAGACAGAGACACCAACATACAACTTGCTGAATTCTATTTCAACTCCTGAAGACCTGCGCAAACTGAATGTTGAGCTACTTCCGGAACTTTGCAAAGAACTGCGGCAAGACATTATAAAAGAAGTTTCGTGCAATCCGGGACACTTTGCAGCCAGCCTGGGAACAGTGGAACTCACCGTAGCCCTGCATTACGTATTCAACACCCCCTACGACCGCATTGTGTGGGACGTAGGGCATCAGGCTTATGGACACAAGATAGTAACCGGACGCCGCGAAACATTCTCCACCAACCGGAAGTTCAAAGGCATACGCCCCTTCCCTTCACCCGACGAAAGCGATTACGATACCTTCACATGCGGGCACGCATCCAACTCCATTTCCGCCGCACTCGGCATGGCAGTGGCAACAGCCGAAAAGGGAGAAAAAGACCGCCATGTAGTGGCTGTTATCGGCGACGGAAGCATGGGCGGCGGACTGGCATTCGAGGGATTGAACAATGCTTCGTCCACATCGAACAACTTGCTCATCATTCTCAATGACAATGACATGGCAATAGACCGGAGCGTGGGCGGCATGAAACAATACCTGTTCAATCTGACCACCTCAAACCGGTACAATCAACTTCGCTTCAGAGTATCCAAGATGCTATTCAGGATAGGTATCCTCAACGAAGAACGCCGCAAGGCGCTTATCCGCTTCGCAAACAGCCTGAAGTCGATGGCCGCTCAACAACAAAACATCTTCGAAGGGATGAATATCCGTTATTTCGGCCCTGTTGACGGACACGACGTGAAGAACATCGCACGCATCCTGCGAGATATTAAAGACATGCAAGGACCTAAAATCCTGCACCTGCACACCATAAAAGGCAAAGGGTTCGAACCAGCCGAAAAGGCACCGGGCATTTGGCACGCTCCGGGGATATTCAACCCGGTAACAGGCGAACGCTTCACCACAGATACACACCACCTCCCTCCCCTGTACCAGGACGTGTTTGGCGAAACGCTTGTGGAACTTGCCGAACAAAACCCGCACATCGTCGGCGTAACTCCAGCCATGCCCACGGGTTGTTCCATGAATAGGTTGATGGACGTAATGCCCGATCGCGCTTTCGATGTCGGCATAGCCGAAGGACATGCAGCCACTTTCTCCGGCGGTATGGCAAAGGAAGGCATGCAACCGTTCTGCAACATCTATTCCGCATTTATGCAGCGGGCTTACGACAATGTAATCCATGACATTGCCATGCTCCGGTTGCCTGTAGTGCTTTGCCTCGACAGAGCCGGACTGGTAGGTGAAGATGGCCCGACACACCACGGCGTATTCGACCTCGCCTACTTCCGCCCTATCCCCAACTTAACGATTTCATCGCCCATGAACGAGCACGAGTTGCGCCGGCTCATGTACACGGCACAACTACCGGACAAGGGAACATTCGTCATCCGGTATCCCCGCGGACGGGGCGTACTGACGGACTGGAAATGTCCGTTGGAAGAAATTCCGGTAGGCAAAGGGCGCAGACTGAAAGAAGGTAAAGACATTGCCGTCATCACCATCGGTCCGATAGGCAATATAGCCGGAGAAGCCATAGAACGGGCGGAGAAGGAGAAAAACATCTCAATCGCACATTATGACCTGCGTTTCCTTAAGCCGTTGGATGAGGATATGCTGCACGAGATAGGACGCTCATTTTCGCGTATCATCACCGTGGAAGACGGTACACGGAAAGGTGGCATGGGTAGCGCTGTCCTGGAGTTTATGGCAGACAACGGCTATACTCCGCAGGTACAACGCATCGGCGTACCGGACGTGTTCGTGGAGCACGGCACCATACAGGAATTATACCACCTGTGCGGAATGGACGAAGAGGGAATCTTTAATACAATCAATAATACGAATCAGTAGTTAAGGAAGTATCGCTCTGCTCAGGAGTCAGAGGAGTTAAAAGTATAACCAACCATTCATAATTAAGTGACGTGAAAATTATTATTGCCGGTGCCGGTGCAGTAGGCACACACTTAGCCAAGTTATTGTCCCGTGAAAAGCAGGACATCATACTGATGGACGACAACGAAGAAAAGTTGAGCACACTTAACTCCAACTTCGACCTGATGACGGTTACAGCGTCTCCGACTTCCATCCGGGGGCTGAAAGAAGCAGGAATCAAAGAGGCTGAGTTGTTCATAGCCGTCACTCCCGACGAAAGCCGTAACGTAACCGCATGCATGCTGGCCACTAACCTCGGAGCAAAGAAAACGGTTGCCCGCATCGACAATTATGAATATCTCCTGCCTAAAAACAAGGAATTCTTCCAGAAGCTGGGTGTCGACTCGCTAATCTATCCCGAAATGCTTGCCGCTAAAGAAGTCGTATCCTCCATCCGCATGAGTTGGGTGCGCCAATGGTGGGAGTTCTGCGGAGGTTCACTGATACTTATCGGCACGAAGATGCGCGAAAAAGCCGAAATACTGGATATTCCCCTGCACCAGCTTGCCGAAGCAGACAAACCTTACCACGTTGTAGCCATCAAACGAGGCAACGAAACGATTATCCCCCGCGGGGATGATGTCATTAAACTGCACGACATTGTTTACTTTACCACCACCCGTAAATACATACCTTATATACGGAAAATAGCCGGTAAAGAAGATTATGCCGACGTCCGCAACGTAATGATTATGGGCGGAAGCCGGATTGCCGTGCGTACGGCACAGTACGTACCCGACTATATGCAGGTGAAAATCATAGACAATGACCTGAGCCGTTGCAACCGGTTGACAGAGCTTCTGGATGACAAGGTCATGATTATCAATGGCGATGGCCGCGATATGGATTTGCTTCTCGAGGAAGGTTTGAGGAATACGGAGGCCTTTGTTGCCCTGACAGGCAATTCCGAAACAAATATACTTTCTTGCCTTGCCGCCAAACGTATGGGCGTCAGTAAGACCGTGGCGGAAGTAGAAAACATCGATTATATAGGAATGGCGGAAAGCCTTGATATCGGTACAGTTATCAACAAGAAAATGATTACTGCCAGCCACATTTATCAGATGATGCTGGATGCGGACGTTAGCAATGTGAAGTGTCTGACCTTTGCCAATGCTGACGTTGCGGAGTTCACCGTAAAAGCCGACTCCAAAATCACGAAGCACCAGGTGAAAGACCTCGGACTGCCGAAAGGTACCACCATCGGAGGGCTTGTTCGGCACGGAGAAGGCATAGTGGTGACGGGTAATACGCAAATACTACCGGGAGACCATGTAGTGGTATTCTGTCTGAGTATGATGATTAAGAAGATAGAGAAGTACTTTAGCTAAAAAGAGAAGTAACTTATGAAACCTCAGTAGAAGAAATATGATTAACTTTAAAATCGTTATACGAATCATTGGCATTCTCTTGCTGTTGGAAACAGTGATGCTGTTGTTATGTTCCGGAATCTCGCTTTATTATCAGGACAAAGCGTTGGTAAGTTTCTGGATATCCGCAGGTATCACGGCAGGTGTCGGATTATTATTGGCGATTTGGGGTAAAGGCGGCGATAAACAACTGACACGCAGAGACGGATATGTACTCGTCAGCTTTTCCTGGGTGGCATTCTCATTCTTCGGCATGTTGCCGTTCTATATCAGCGGATACATCCCCGACATAACCAATGCTTTCTTCGAAACCATGTCCGGCTTCAGCAGCACAGGCTCCAGCATATTGGATGACATTGAAACACTACCCTACGGATTACTTTTCTGGCGCAGCATGACACAATGGATCGGTGGTTTAGGAATCATCATGTTCACAATCGCCATTCTCCCCATATTCGGCGTAAACGGCACACAAGTATTCGCCGCCGAAGCAAGCGGCCCCACGCACGACAAGGTACATCCGCGCATCGGCATCACAGCCAAATGGATTTGGAGTATCTATGCCGGTATCACCCTTATCCTTGTTGTTCTGCTGATGTCGGGAGGCATGGACTGGTTCGATAGCGTTTGCCATGCATTTGCCACCACAGGCACAGGCGGTTTCTCAACCAAACAAGCCAGCATAGCCCACTACAACTCGCCTTATCTTGAATATATCATATCCGCCTTCATGTTCATATCCGGCATCAACTTCACCCTGTTACTGTTCTTTGTCAACCGGAAATTTAAGAAAATCATTCAGGACGATGAATTGAAATGGTATTTCGGCTCGGTAGTACTTTTTACTGCCATCATAGCAGCTATACTTTATTATTCCGAATCAATAGGAATAGAAGATGCATTCAGGAAATCACTGTTTCAGGTTATTTCACTGCACACCTCCACAGGTTTTGCTACGGACGACTATATGTTGTGGCCTGCTGTTGTCTGGGGACTACTGACCATTGTGATGTTGATAGGAGCCTGCGCAGGAAGCACAACGGGCGGTCTGAAATGTATCCGGATGGTGATTCTGGGTAAAGTTGCCCGCAATGAATTTAAACGTATCTTACACCCCAGCGCTGTGCTTCCGGTAAGAATCAATAAACAAGTGGTTTCACCGACTTTGCAGTCCACAGTACTTGCTTTCTGTTTTATTTATGCGGTTATCATCATTATCAGCGTATTGATTATGATGGGATTAGGCATCGGATTTTTAGAATCCGTGGGTTGCGTGGTTTCCAGCGTCGGCAATATGGGACCGGGGTTAGGTGAAACCGGTCCTGCTTTCTCCTGGAATGCGTTGCCCGATGCAGCAAAATGGCTACTTTCATTCCTTATGCTCCTTGGGCGCCTGGAACTATTCACAGTACTGCTGCTTTTCACCCCGGAATTCTGGAAAAAGAATTGATGGAAAACCCAAAAGAACAAAAACAATCTATTTTTGATATCTCCATATAACAAAAAGGCGCAAGATTTGTTATACATTTGCGGGCGATTTTTATTACGACATAATCGAATCAAGGAAGATAATCATTTTACCAAAAGTGAGGTAAGCGAATAGCTTTCCAAAGTATCTTATCCTAAGATATACATCTGAAATATAATTAGATTTATGAATTTCACTTTGTTAGTAGCCGTCTTGTTGACGGCAATCGCTTTCGTGGGTATTGTTATCGCATTGTCAAAAGCAATATCACCCCGTTCGTACAATCCACAGAAGATGGAAGCGTACGAATGCGGTATTCCTACCCGTGGTAAATCGTGGATGCAGTTCCGGGTGGGTTATTATTTGTTTGCCATCCTGTTCCTCATGTTCGACGTGGAGACGGTGTTTTTGTTCCCGTGGGCGGTCATCGCCCGTGAGCAAGGAGTGATGGGACTGTTCAGCATCTTGTTTTTCCTGTTAATTCTGATATTGGGACTTGCTTATGCATGGCGGAAAGGAGCATTGGAATGGAAATAACAAAAAAGCCGAAAATAAAATCTATCCCGTATGAAGAGTTTGCGGATAATGAAACACTTGAGAAACTCGTTCGCGAGCTTAATGCCGGCGGCACCAACGTGGCTCTCGGTGTACTGGACGATTTCATCAACTGGGGACGCAGCAATTCGCTGTGGCCGCTTACGTTTGCAACAAGTTGCTGCGGCATCGAGTTCATGGCACTGGGCGCCGCTCGCTACGACATGGCGCGCTTCGGATTTGAAGTAGCCCGCGCCAGCCCGCGGCAGGCAGACATGATTATGGTTTGCGGAACCATTACCAATAAGATGGCTCCCGTTCTGAAACGCTTGTACGACCAGATGCCTGATCCTAAATATGTAATAGCCGTAGGCGGATGCGCCGTTAGCGGCGGACCGTTCAAGAAGTCATACCATGTAGTGAATGGGGTAGATAAGATTTTGCCGGTAGATGTATACATCCCGGGATGTCCGCCTCGTCCGGAAGCATTTTATTATGGCATGATGCAGTTGCAGCGCAAAGTGAAAATAGAGAAGTTCTTCGGCGGAGTAAACCGGAAAGAGAAAGAAACAGAACCATAATATGGATAATATACGATTTATAACGCCTGCGGACTTACACAACGAAATGTTTCGTCTGCGCAAAGAGCAACAGATGGACTTTTTAAAATGTCTGACAGGCATGGACTGGGGAGAAGCTGATGAAAAAGACACGCCGGATACGCCACGCGGACTGGGAGTGATTTATCACCTGGAATCCACCGTTACCGGCGAATGTTTAGCGGTACGTACCGCTTCCCTGAACCGTGAAACTCCTGAATTGCCAAGCGTAAGCGATATCTGGAAAGCAGCAGACTTTCTGGAACGTGAAGTATATGACTTCTTCGGAATTATCTTCATCGGACATCCCGACATGCGCCGTCTCTATCTTCGTAACGACTGGACAGGATACCCCATGCGTAAGGACAACGATCCTGAAAAGGACAATCCGCTATGTATGGACAACGAAGCAACAATCGATACCACTATGGAATTGGAACTGAATCCCGACGGTACGATACAGAACAAGGAACTGTTACTTTTCGGTGACGAAGAATATGTGGTAAACATTGGCCCACAACACCCTGCTACGCATGGTGTAATGCGCTTCCGCGTGTCACTGGAAGGTGAAACCATTGGAAAGATAGATGCTAACTGCGGCTATATCCACCGGGGTATTGAGAAGATGTGCGAAAACCTCACCTATCCCCAGACATTAGCACTGACCGATCGCCTGGATTACCTGGGCGCGCATCAGAATCGCCATGCGCTGTGTATGTGCATCGAGCAGGCAATGGGTATTGAAGTAAGCAACCGTGTAAAGTACATACGCACCATCATGGACGAATTGCAGCGCATCGACTCCCACTTATTGTTCTACTCTTGCCTGGCAATGGATCTCGGGGCATTAACCGCTTTCTTCTACGGTTTCCGCGACCGGGAAAGGATACTCGACATCTTCGAAGAAACTTGCGGCGGACGCCTTATCATGAACTATAACACCATCGGCGGCGTACAGGCTGACCTTCATCCTGGTTTTCAGAAACGGGTGAAAGAGTTTATCCCATACCTGCGCGGAATTATTCACGAATACCACGAAGTATTCACCGGCAATATCATTGCCCGGCAACGTCTGAAAGGCGTAGGTGTGCTGAGTCGTGAAGATGCCATCTCTTTTGGAGCCACAGGGGGCACGGGACGCGCCAGCGGCTGGGCTTGCGACGTACGCAAACGTCACCCGTATGGAGTGTACGACAAAGTGGATTTCAAAGAAATCGTTTATACCGAAGGAGACTCCTGGGCGCGCTACATGGTTCGTATGGACGAAATCATGGAAAGCATGAATATCATTGAACAGCTTATTGACAATATTCCCGAAGGTTCCTATCAGGAAAAGATGAAACCTGTTATCCGTGTTCCGGAAGGACAGTATTACACTTCCGTGGAAAGTAGTCGTGGGGAGTTTGGTATCTTCCTGGAAAGTCATGGAGACAAAACCCCATATCGCCTGCATTTCCGTTCAACGGGATTACCGCTGGTAAGTACCGTAGACACCATCTGCCGGGGAGTGAAGATTGCCGACCTGATAGCCATCGGAGGAACACTGGATTATGTAGTGCCGGATATTGACAGGTAATTAATGATTAACGATTAGTGATTAGTGGTTAGCGGGTACGCTGTCACACTGAAAGAAGTATTAATCACTAATCACTAACAACTAATAACTAACAACATAACTAAATAACGTGTTTGACTTTAGTATAGTAACCAACTGGATACACCAGACTCTGACTTCCTTTATGCCGGAAGGTCTGGCAATACTCCTCGAATGCATAGTGATTGGCGTATGCATCATTCTAATGTATGCCGTGCTTGCCATCTTATTGATTTATATGGAGCGCAAGATATGCGCATTCTTCCAATGCCGCATCGGACCGAACCGTGTAGGCAAGTGGGGTAGCATTCAGGTCATTTGCGATGTGCTGAAGATGCTGACCAAGGAAATCTTCACTCCGAAAAGCGCCGACCGCTTTCTCTATAACCTGGCGCCATTCATGGTTATCATTGCCTCATTCCTGACATTTGCCTGTTTGCCTATAAATAAAGGTATGGAAGTGCTGGACTTTAACGTAGGCGTGTTCTTCCTGCTGGCGGCATCGAGTATGGGGGTAATAGGCATTTTGCTGGCAGGATGGGGTTCAAACAATAAGTTCTCACTCATCGGGGCTATGCGAAGCGGAGCACAGATAATCTCGTACGAGTTATCCGTAGGACTGAGCATCCTAACGATGGTAGTACTGATGGGAACCATGCAATTCTCTGAAATTGTAGAAGGACAAGCTGACGGATGGTTCATTTTCAAAGGACACATCCCGGCAGTCATTGCTTTCATTATCTACCTGATAGCCGGAAATGCCGAATGTAACCGTGGCCCGTTCGATTTACCCGAAGCGGAAAGTGAACTGACGGCAGGATATCATACCGAATATAGCGGTATGCACTTCGGTTTCTTTTATCTGGCGGAATATCTGAACTTATTTATCGTAGCCGGTGTAGCCGCTACCATCTTCCTGGGAGGCTGGATGCCATTGCATATTGCAGGACTGGATGGCTTTAATGCTGTAATGGATTATATTCCGGGCTTTATCTGGTTTTTCGGAAAGGCATTCTTCGTAGTGTTCCTGCTGATGTGGATCAAATGGACGTTCCCACGGCTGCGTATCGACCAGATTCTGGCGCTGGAATGGAAATATCTGGTGCCCATTTCAATGATAAACCTGATAATAATGGTACTGATTGTTGTATTCAAACTGCACTTCTGATTAGTGAGGTAATGCAAAATCTGATTTCCATTCAGACCGGTATAAGGCCGGAAAGCAATATTCACTTTCGGATAAATTAAATATAATAGAGATAATGAAGGATGAAAACGAAACATATAGTTATTTAGGTGGACTGATACATGGAATATGTTCCTTGCTGACAGGAATGAAAACTACCATGACCGTATTCTGGCGCCGGAAAGTGACGGAACAGTATCCGGAGAACCGTGCGACATTAAAGATGTTCGACCGTTTCCGCGGGACACTGACCATGCCGCATAATGAGCTGAACGAACATCATTGCATTGCCTGCGGGCTGTGCCAGATAGCATGTCCCAATGATACCATCAACGTAGTAAGCGAAACGATAGAAACCGGGGACGGCAAGAAAAAGAAGGTATTGGCGGAATATCAATATGACCTTGGGTCGTGTATGTTTTGCCAGCTTTGCGTCACTGCTTGTCCGCACGATGCCATCACATTCGATACCAGCTTCGAGCATGCAGTGTTTGACAGGACAAGGCTGGTGAAGACGCTTAATCGTCCGGGCAGCAACGTAATTAATAAATGATTAACGATGAGTGATAAGTGGTTAGTGCCATGCGGCATACGGATGTGTTACCTGCTAATCATTAATCACTAAAAACTAAAAAACTAATTCAAATGGAAATAACCCTTGAAACCGTAGTATTCTACTTCTTGGCAGCGTTCATCACTGTGTGCTCCATACTTACTGTGACTACACGCCACATGGTACGCTCGGCAACATATCTGCTGTTCACACTTCTCGGCACGGCAGGCATTTACTTCCTGCTGGGCTATACATTCCTGGGTTCGGTACAAATCATGGTTTATGCCGGCGGCATTGTAGTGCTTTACGTCTTCTCCATCCTGTTGACCAGTGGTGAAGGAGACCGCACTGCCGACAGGCTGAAACGCAGTAAACTATTGGCAGGTCTGGGTGCAACAGTAGGCGGCGCCGTCATTGTACTGTTCATCACATTGAAATATAAGTTCATTGCAACTACCGACATCGCACCGCTGGAAATCAATATCAAAACCATCGGAAATGCCATGTTGAGTGGAGACAAATACGGTTATCTGCTTCCCTTCGAAGCCGTCAGCATCTTGTTGCTGGCATGTATTGTGGGCGGCCTGATGATTGCACGCAAGCGATGATAGCTACTAATTAATAATAAGCATTTGATTATGATACACATGGAATATTACCTGATAGTTTCAGCTATCATGTTTTTCGCCGGCATCTACGGGTTCTTCACCCGCCGCAACACACTGGCAATACTTATCAGCATTGAATTGATACTGAATGCTACGGATATCAACTTCGCCGTATTCAATCGTTTCCTCTTCCCCGGCGGACTGGAAGGGTACTTTTTCGCCTTGTTCTCCATTGCTATTTCGGCAGCCGAAACGGCAGTAGCTATCGCAATTATGATTAATATCTACCGCAACATACGAAGTATCCAGGTTAACAAGCTGGATGATTTGAAATGGTAACCAAAAAGAATTATATATGGAATATACAATCCTCATTCTCCTGCTTCCTCTCCTCTCCTTCCTTGTGTTGGGGATTGGCGGCAAATGGATGACGCATCGAACGGCAGGCATCATTGGCACTACTGTATTAGGCGTGGTAGCCATAGTGAGCTATGCCACTGCCTGGCAATATTTCTCCGCCCCACGTCTGGCGGACGGTACTTTTGCCACACTTATGCCTTACAATATAACATGGCTGCCTTTCACCCCGACGCTGAGTATTGACTTGGGCATATTGCTCGACCCTATTTCGGTGATGATGCTTATTGTCATCTCTACCGTGTCACTGATGGTACACATCTACTCTTTCGGTTACATGAAGGGGGAACACGGTTTCCAACGTTATTACGCATTTCTCAGCCTTTTCACTATGTCCATGTTGGGGCTGGTAGTGGCTACCAATATCTTCCAGATGTATCTGTTCTGGGAACTGGTGGGCGTTTCGTCTTACTTGTTAATCGGTTTTTATTATACGAAACCGGCTGCTGTCGCGGCAAGCAAGAAGGCATTCATCGTCACCCGTTTTGCAGACCTGGGCTTCCTGATCGGTATCCTTGTCTACGGTTATTATGCCGGAACGTACACCTTTGAACCTAATCAGATGGCGCTGCTGAAAGGTGGTGCAACCATGATACCGCTGGCATTGGGACTGATGTTTACAGGCGGCGCCGGAAAGAGCGCCATGTTCCCGCTGCACATCTGGCTACCGGATGCAATGGAAGGGCCAACTCCCGTTTCCGCATTGATTCATGCGGCGACAATGGTTGTTGCCGGAGTTTATCTCGTAGCACGAATGTTCCCGCTGTTTATCGGTTATGCACCGGATGTGCTGCATCTGGTAGCTTACATCGGAGCATTCACCGCACTTTATGCCGCTTCGGTTGCCTGCGTACAAAGTGACATCAAGCGTGTGCTTGCCTTCTCTACGATTTCCCAAATCGGCTTTATGATGGTAGCATTGGGCGTATGTACTTCTGCCGACCCCCATCACGGAGGATTGGGATACATGGCAGGAATGTTCCACTTGTTTACACATGCCATGTTCAAAGCGCTGCTCTTCCTCGGAGC
This sequence comes from Bacteroides sp. UBA939, assembly GCF_002293435.1. Taxonomy (GTDB): domain Bacteria; phylum Bacteroidota; class Bacteroidia; order Bacteroidales; family Bacteroidaceae; genus Bacteroides. The sequence continues at coordinate 11,635 of NZ_DBDF01000179.1, forward strand.
AGGCAGTATTATCCACGCAGTGCACAGTAATGAGATGTCCGCTATGGGTGGATTACGCAAGTACATGCCTGTGACGCATGCAACGTTCCTGATTGCTTGCCTTGCTATTGCCGGCATACCTCCGTTCTCCGGATTCTTCTCCAAAGATGAAATATTGACTGCATGTTTCGAGTTCAGTCCCGCAATGGGTTGGATTATGACAGTGATTGCTGCAATGACGGCATTCTATATGTTCCGCCTTTACTACGGTATTTTCTGGGGAAAGGCAATTAGTGATAAACGATTAGTGATTAGTGATAAGCAAGCGCAGCCTACTAATCACTCATCACTAAACGCTAATCACTCTCACACTCCTCATGAGAGTCCGTTGGCAATGACTCTGCCGCTGATATTTCTTGCGGTTGTAACTGTCGTAGCAGGCTTCATTCCTTTCGGCAAGTTCATTTCATCTAATGGAACGGCTTATGAAATTCATCTCGATTGGACGGTAGCGGGCACCAGTATTGCGATTGCCGTCGCTTCAATTGCGATTGCCACTTATATGTATGCAAGAGCAGAGCAGCCTGTTGCCAATGCACTTGCCCGCCGCTTCCGCAGGTTGTGGACGGCTGCTTATCATCGTTTTTATATTGATGATGTGTACCGGTTCATTACCCACAAGATTATATTCGGTTGCATTTCCCGTCCCATTGCCTGGTTCGACCACCATGTGGTAGACGGTTTCTTCAACTTCCTTGCCTGGAGCGCAAATGCTACCAGTGATGAGATACGCGGCTTGCAAAGCGGACAGATTCAGCAATATACATACGTATTCCTGTTGGGTACGCTGGCGTTGATTCTGATGTTGCTGCTGTAAAACAAGACTATCGGCTTTAACGCCTAAGCCCGCTTGAGGGCTGATAACTCTTGAGCGAAGTGATAACTCCTTAACCCCTGACTCGCATTAGGAATAAATTCAAAACAGCTTCTAAGAATGTGAGATAATTATAAAACAATATTGCAATATGAATATATTAAGTATTTTTGTTCTCATTCCCCTGCTGATGCTTCTCGCCCTCTGGCTGAGCCGCAACCTCAGGCAGATACGTACGGTGATGGTTACAGGAGCTTCGGCTCTGGTAATAGCTGCTGTCGGCCTTACCATTGCATACCTGCAAGCACGCGCCGCCGGCGACACTGCCGAAATGCTTTTCCGCGCAGACGTTCCCTGGTATCCGGCGCTCAACATACACTACTCTGTCGGCGTAGACGGCATTTCCGTAGCCATGTTGCTACTCTCCGCCATCATCGTTTTTACCGGAACCTTTGCTTCCTGGCGCCTGCAACCGTTGACCAAAGAGTATTTCCTTTGGTTCACCCTGCTTTCCATGGGAGTATTCGGCTTCTTTATCTCTACCGATTTGTTCACCATGTTCATGTTCTATGAAGTGGCGCTGATACCGATGTACCTGCTTATCGGCGTGTGGGGCAGCGGACGCAAAGAATATTCCGCCATGAAACTGACATTGATGTTGATGGGCGGTTCGGCATTCCTGCTGATTGGTATCCTCGGCATCTATTACGGTTCAGGCGGTACTACCATGAACTTGCTGGACATCGCCGCATTGCACAATATTCCCATCGAACAACAACGCATCTGGTTCCCGCTCACTTTCCTGGGTTTCGGTGTGCTTGGTGCATTATTCCCGTTCCATACATGGAGTCCCGACGGCCATGCTTCGGCGCCCACAGCCGTGAGTATGCTCCACGCCGGTGTATTGATGAAGCTCGGCGGTTACGGCTGTTTCCGCATAGCCATGTACCTGATGCCTGAAGCTGCGCAGGAACTCGGCTGGATATTCCTGATACTGACAGGCATCTCCGTGGTTTACGGCGCATTCTCTGCGTGTGTACAAACGGACTTGAAGTATATCAACGCCTATTCCTCCGTATCGCACTGCGGTTTAGTACTCTTTGCCATCCTGATGATGAACCGGACTGCCTGTACCGGCGCCGTATTGCAGATGCTCAGTCACGGTTTGATGACAGCCCTGTTCTTCGCGCTTATCGGTATGATTTACGGGCGTACTCACACACGTGACGTACGCGAGCTGAGCGGCTTAATGAAAATCATGCCTTTCCTTGCAGTTTGCTACGTGATTGCCGGACTTGCCAACCTCGGACTTCCGGGACTTAGCGGATTCGTGGCCGAAATGACCATCTTTAACGGCGCCTTCCAGCACGCAGATGTCTTCCACCGCACATGGACTATTATCGCTTGCACTTCGATTGTGATTACCGCCGTTTATATTCTGAGGCTCGTCGGCAAGATACTCTACGGCACATGCGCCAACAAGCACCACCTGACATTGACCGATGCCACTTGGGATGAACGCACCGCCGTCATCATCCTCATCGTATGCGTTGCAGGCCTGGGCATCGCCCCGTTGTGGATAAGTAATATGATTGGAGACAGCGTAGTACCCCTGGTAAGCATATTCGCTAATCACTAACCACTAACAGTTAATCACTAACCGCTAACAGTTAATCACTAAATAACATGGATTATTCCCAGTTTCTCATTCTCAAGGAAGAGCTTTCGCTGATAGCTGTCATCGTCATTCTCTTCGTAGCCGACCTCTTCATGAGTCCCGACGCTCACAAAAGAGACGGCAAACCGCAGTTGAACACCATGCTGCCCGTTGTATTGCTCACGATACATACGCTGATTACGATTATCCCCGGTCCTGCTGCCGACGCTTTCGGCGGAATGTACCATAACGCCCCGATACAAAGCATCGTGAAGTCCATACTTAGCGTAGGAACGCTTATCGTTTTCCTGATGGCGCACGAATGGCTGAAACTACCGGATACTTTTATCAAGCAAGGCGAGTTTTACTTGCTCACCCTCTCCACTTTACTTGGTATGTACTTCATGATATCCGCAGGCCATTTCCTTATGTTCTTCATCGGATTGGAAACGGCGAGTATCCCAATGGCTGCATTGGTGGCTTTCGACAAATACCGCCACCACTCTGCCGAAGCGGGTGCCAAGTACATACTAACCGCCCTGTTCTCCAGCGGCTTGCTGCTTTACGGCATCTCACTGATATACGGAACGGTAGGCACTCTCTATTTCAATGATATCACTGCCCACCTGAACGGGAATGCTTTGCAGATAATGGCGTTCGTGTTCTTCTTTGCCGGCATGGGCTTCAAGATTTCCCTTGTCCCCTTCCACTTGTGGACGGCGGACGTATACGAAGGCGCCCCAAGTACGGTAACCGCTTATTTGAGCGTCATTTCCAAAGGTTCTGCGGCATTTGTGCTGATGACTATCCTTGTCAAGGCATTTGCTCCGATGGTAGACCAATGGCGTGAAGTGTTGTATTGGGCTATCATTGCCAGTATCACGCTGGGCAATCTGTTCGCCTTACGTCAGGAGAACCTGAAACGTTTGATGGCATTTTCCAGCATCTCGCAGGCAGGATACATCATGCTGGGAGTTATCAGCGGAACATCTCAAGGCATGACGTCGCTGGTATATTATGTGCTTATTTACCTCTTTGCCAATCTGGCGGTGTTTACGGTAATTACGATTGTAGCCCTGCGCGCCCATCGTTTCACGCTGGAAGAGTACAACGGATTGTACTCCACCAATCCCAAACTGGCATTCCTCATGACGCTGGCATTATTCTCATTGGCAGGTATTCCGCCGTTTGCAGGCTTCTTCTCGAAGTTCTTTATCTTCGCGGCGGCTTTTCAGAGCGGTTTCCATTTGCTGGTGTTCATTGCATTGGTCAATACGGTACTGTCGCTATACTACTATCTGAAGATTGTAAAGGCAATGTACATTAATAAGAATGACGAGCCTATCGCCGCCTTTCGCAGTGATAACTATACACGCGCCAGCCTCGTTATTTGTACGTTGGGTATCATCGTGCTGAGTTTCGCAAGCATTATCTATCAGAATATAGATAAGTTCACGTTCGGGTTATAGCAGGTGGTTGATGATATTATTCAGGCGCGGATTATGCTTTAGTAAGCGTAAAAAAATAAGTTGGGACAGTTTTTGATTAAAGAAAGAGACTGCATCTCATCAGTGCCGTCTTAATCTGTACCAAGTTATTTTTTAATCATTACTTAGTATCTCTATTAGCTTCGCTGACAGAGATACTAAATCGTAATCCGCACCTGAAACATATCAAATAACAATATGTAGCTCCGCAAGTGATACGTGATCGCAAAAAGACAGCAAAAGCATCTTTTCCATAACAAAACATTCCGCAGAAAAAGGGGAAATAGAAACTGCAAACACGATATTCTGAATATATATACAGATATTCCGCATGATTCGTGGCCGATATACGGAATTTATGCAATAATTGTATGCTTCCTGCGCGAACGGAATAATACAGAGCGCGAACCAGGCAATTCTGTGCGTGAACCGCATATAGCCCGCTCGTGAACCGCATATAGCCCGTCTGCGAACCACATATATCCCGTCCGTGAACCGCATATAGCCCGTGCGCGAACCGCATATATCCCGTCCGTGAACCGCATATATGTCGTATAAAAAGCAGCACTATCCGGTATGAATAGTCTTAATAATTCTTCCGGCAGTTTTAAAAAACGTTCCGATAGTTTTTAAAAAACTATCGGAACGTTCTTAAAAAACCCCTCGAAAATCACTAAAAATCCCTCCAAAGAAATCTTCCGTATTTTTTAGAGATGTATAGATTTCGATATTCCGCTATCTGTCAGCAAGATACGGATTTTTACTCCCGTATTTCCAGCCAACTCTGCCTTCGGACGGAAATATCGCATTCTCAGGCGACTAAAAATACAGAATATCAATTTGACAGTAACGATGTTCACACTCTTAGGCAGGATGTTATTCCACCTCGCCTAACTTAAGTCGCACAAAGTCTTCAATGAAATCTATCGTCTTTTCTACGCCTAATACAGAAGAATCAATGCAAAGGTGATAAGTCGCTGCCACTCCCCAAGTCTTATAACTATAGTAATTATAATACTCGGAACGTTTCTTATCGGCCTTACTTATCATACTTTTCGCTTCTTCCTCCGAAATGTGATGTAATGCACGAAGACGCTGGATACGCGCTTCTTGTGAAGAGAAAATAAAGATGTTGATGCAGCATGGATGTTCGCGCAGGATATAGTCGGCGCAACGCCCCACAAAAAGACAGGACTTCTCGGCTGCCAACCGACGGATTACATCACTCTGTACTTTGAAAAGCGCATCGTCGCTCAGGCAATTCTGTGCAGGTAGAACTCCTTCACCCACAAAGGGGAAACGCATCCCGAACAATCCGCCGATAACACCCTGCGAAGCGCGTTCATCGGCTTTCTCGAAAAGCTCACGGCACAAGCCGCTCTCTTTAGAAGCCAGAGTTATCAACTCCTTATCATAGAAATCAATCCCCAACCGGGCTGCCAGTTTCTCTCCTATTTCTTTTCCGCCACTTCCCAATTGCCGGCCGATATTCACAACAAACTTTTCATTCATAGCTTCAATCTATTTGGTTTTACAATAACAAAAGTAAGGATTAATAATATAGAAACAAAGAAAAGGATAATATCCTTTCAGAAACTGTCCTGATTTTGTCCGGCATTCCTTTGAGAGTTGTTTTTGAGGATGTTTCTCTGTTTCTATGAGTTCTTAAACCTTTCCTAACCTGTGTGATTCATAGTGTAAGTACTTCGTT